>NZ_LFJT01000079.1:0-26831 GCF_001682645.1 Delftia sp. JD2 | reverse complement strand
GGCCGCGGTGGCTGGCGCCACCATCCATATCACCGTCAACGCTGCGCCTGGCCAGGACGCGCAGGCCATTGCCCGCGCCGTGGCCGCCGAGCTGGACCGCCGCGACATGGCCAAGCGCTCCAGCGTGCTGTCGCAGCTGTCGGACATCGACTGAGGAGCATGAGCATGCTGATCACACTGGGCCTGTTTGCCTTTGGCATCGACACACTGGCATTCGACAAGATGGCGCGCGACAGCGCCTGGCGCCATCCGAGCAACAGCCGCGTAGGCGCACGCCCCGCACGCCAGTCGCTGGGCCCGGGCGAGGACAGCATGTCGCTCAGCGGCGTGCTCGCGCCCGAGTTCCGGGGCACGGCCGCGTCGCTGGATTTCCTGACCGAAATGGCCGACTCCGGCAAGGCCTGGGCGCTGGTGCGCGGCGATGCCCCGCTGGGGGCCTGGGTCATCGAAAACCTGCGCCAGACCGGCACACACTACACACCGGGCGGCAAGCCGCGCCGCATCGAGTTCGACCTCAAGCTGGCCCGCGTGGACGACCACCTGGCCGAAGGCAGCGGCGGCGTCGATCCCTGGCCCGATGAAGACTTCTGGGAATGGTGGATCTGATGGCCACGCAGGAATACTTGCACGCCAAGCCCCAGTACGAAATCGTCCTGGACGGGCACGACATCACCAGCCAGGTGGACACGCGGCTGATGAACCTGACGCTGTCCGAATCGCGCGGCGAAGAGGCCGACAAGCTGGACATCACGCTGGACGACAGCGATGGGCGCCTGCCCATGCCGGGCAAGGGCTCCAAGATCGCGCTGAAGCTGGGCTGGGCCGGCCACGGCCTGGTCGACAAGGGCACCTACGAGGTGGACGAGGTGGAGCACCAGGGTGCGCCCGACAGGATCGTGGTGCATGCGCGCTCGGCCGAGCTCAAGCGCCAGCTGCGCACGCGCTCCGAGCACAGCTACCACAACAGCACGCTGGGCCAGATCGTGCGCAGCATCGCCCAGCGCAACGGCCTGCAGGTGCGCGTGGACGCGCAGTTCGAGAACCTGCGCGTGGACCACATCGACCAGACCCACGAAAGCGACCTGAACTTCTGCAGCCGCCTGGCGCGCCAGTACGATGCCGTGTGCACGGTCAAGAAGGGCAAGCTGGCCTTCATCGCCATCGACAGCAAGATCACCGCCGGCGGCCAGACCGTGGAGGCCGCCACGCTCACGCGCGCCGTGGGCGACAGCCACAACTATCACACGGCCGCACGCAACGACTACAGCGGCGTGCGCGCGTACTGGAACGACGCGGATCGTGCCGAGAAACGCAGCGCCACGCAGGGCGCCGAGGACAACGAAAAGCGCCTGAAGGACACCTACGGCAGCGAGGCCGAGGCGCAGGCCGCCGCCAAGGCCGAGATGGGTCGCATCAACCGCGCCAAGGCCACCATGGGCCTGAAGCTGGCGCTGGCGCGGCCCGACCTGATGCCGCAGACGCCGCTGAAGCTGCAGGGGTTCAAGGCGGAGATCGATGACACGCCGTGGCTGGTCGTCAAGATCCAGCATGAGCTGGGCGACGGCGGCTTCACCTCCAAGCTGACGCTGGAGACGCGCGCCAAGTGAGCGAGAGGGGCGGGTAGAGCGCGTCCTGGAGCGGCCGGCGCAGGCCGTTCAGCGCGCGGCCAGGGTCGCCACGGCCATGATGGCGGCGCGGCCCGAATCGTCGGCCCGGCCATAGCAATCGAGCAGCTCGCGCTCGTCGGGCGCCAGGGTCTGGACCGATGCGTTCGCATGCTGGCCCGTGACCACATACAGGACATCCACGCCCAGGCCCGCCATCACCGCCAGGGCGGCCGCATTGGGCGATTGCTCGCCCTTCTCCCAGGTGGCCAGGGTGCCGCGCGAGACGTCGCAGGCGTCGGCCATGGCGAGCTGCGCCACGTCCAGACGCAGACGCTCTTGCCTCAGCCTTTCACCGATGTGATCGAAATTTCTTCTATTCATCAATTGACATGCTCGAAATTTCGAGCAATGATGCAGTCAGCGTGTAACCAAACCATCCAAACCATCCCAAATACTACATGACAGCCATGCACTCCCCCAGAGCCGTGCCCGGTATCCCTGCGGATCCGGTGCTTCATGACAGGCCCGTGCCACTGCGCATGACGGCATCCGAACGCGAACGCCACGCCCGCTATGCCAGCCGTGAAAGCCGCAGCGCCTCCAACTTCGCGCTGAAGCTGTACCGCATGGGCATGCAGCAGTACGAGCAGCAGATGCCGCCGCTGCCCCAGGCCGATCAGACGCGATAGCCACCCGCGCCGACCTGTTCACCGCCTTGTCTTCGATCCCAACTGCCCCCAGGAGCCTGCCATGCGCATGATGTGCCCCCACTGCAACGAACACGCCTACACCCGCACCAGCCTGCAGCTGACCAGCACCAGCCGCGAGACCATCTTCCAGTGCCGCAACTTCGAGTGCGGCCATGTGTTCTCGGCGGTCACCGAGATCAACCGCACCATCAGCCCCAGCGCCATCCCCAACCCCATGGTGATCCTGCCGATGAGCACGCACATCAAGCGCAAGCTGCTGCAGACCCAGCTGGACGCCATGCCGTCCTCGCAATACGAAGGCGCAGCGCACCGCGCAGCCCAGGCGGCCGAATCCGCCCAATCCAGCGAAGGCGCGCGCAGCTAGCGCGGCCGGGGCGCCTTCTCCTGACGGCGCCCCACCCGGCGCGCGGGCAGCCCGCCTGCACCGCCGCCGCCCCACCCCCTTTCCCGCAACCTGCGGAGCCTGCATGAAGGCCCTGCGGGATGCGCTCACCCTGAAACGACCTGGACAGACCATGAAGCTCGGCGACCTGCGCCTTTCCGATCTGATGCGACTGCTGCGGGCAGACGATGCGCCCGCGCCCGAATACCGGCCCGAGGACCCGCCCGCGCTGCCCGAGGCCTACCAGCGCCTGAGCGTCCAGGACTGCCGCATCCGCCTGCGCGAACTGCAGCGCGAGGCCGCGCAGCGCTGCGCCAACGGCCGCTGCGGCAGCGCCGAAAGCCGCGAATGGGCGGGCCTGGCCAGCCACTACCGCATGGCCCTGGTGCTGCTGGCGGGAATAGACGGCGAGATCGAGGAGCTGGCCCTGCGCGACTGGCGCGAAATGCCGCCGCCCGAGCGCGACGCCATCCGCCGCCAGATCCGCGCGCTGCGCAGCTGCCTGCTGCCGCTGCGCGCGCTGGCCCTGAGGACCTGAGCCCATGTCCGTCCTGCTCGCCGCCAAATCCACCGGCCGCAGGCTGCGCACCGCCAGCCTGCAGCAATGGGACCAGCACAAGCCCCGCCCCCACATGGTCCAGCGCGCCATGCAGGCGCTGGAAAAAGCCTTGCCGCCGCAGTGGCTGCAGCCCATGAAGCTGCTGGGCCTGGGCGACTGGCAAAAGGGCGCGCAACACGCCAACGGCCAGCCCGAATGGGCTGCCTGCCACGACGCGCTGGCCGCCATTGACGACTTTGCCAGCCGCCACGGCCGTGCGGCCGAATGGAATCTGGACGACTACGAGATCTGCCAGATGGCCAGGCGCCTGAGCGACGAAGTCGGTGAGCTCGACGCCGGCGCCCAGGCCCAGAACATGGACCTGGCCGCACGCGTGGACCTGTTGCGGCTGATGCTGCGCATGCTGGGCCTGCAGGAAAGCACGCCGCTGGCCGGCGAGCCCGCCATCCGCCGCGCGCTGGATGCCGCCTGGTGGCGCCGCATGCTGCGCCGCCACGTCACGCGCACCGTGGAGGCTGGCGCCGTCAAGCTGGGCATCGTCAACCGCAGCGCCGGCGGCTATGCCAGCAATGCCACCGTGCGCCGGCGCACCGCGCAGATCGAACGCAACGCCCGCGCGCTGGAGCGCAGCCTCTACCGAAACGAGGCCGGCCAGGTCTTCACCCTGGCCGAGCTGGCCGCGCTGTCGCCGGCCAACCCCGTGATCCGTGGCGGCGAGCTGATGACGCGCATCCGCGGCGCAGAGGAATATGCCGACGCGCGCAGCCACGTCGGCCTCTTTCTCACGCTGACGGCGCCCAGCCGCTTTCACGCCGTCACGCTGGGCAGCGGCGGCCGTCCCCGCCCCAATCCGCATTACGACGGCCACAGCACGCCGCGCGATGCCCAGCTGTGGCTGCGCACCATGTGGGCGCGCGTGCGATCGCACCTGGGCCGCCAGCGCATCGCCATGTACGGCATCCGCGTGGCCGAGCCGCACCATGACGCCACGCCGCACTGGCACGCCCTGGTCTGGGCCGAGTGCGAGGAGCACGCCCAGCACATCGAGGCCGCCATCCGCAAATGGTGGCTCAGCGAAGATGGCGACGAGCGCGGCGCCCAGCGCAACCGCATCAACGTCAAGCGCATGACCGGCGGCGGCGCTGCCGGCTACGTGGCCAAGTACATCGCCAAGAGCGTGGGCCATGCGGCCCTGGCCGACCACCTGGACGTGGTGCAGGGTCGCCTGTGGGATGTGGAGCAGGGCGGCATGCCCGGCCACCGCCGCGTGGACGCCTGGGCCGCCTGCTGGGGCATTCGCCAGTTCCAGGCCGTGGGCATGCCCAGCGTCTGCGTCTGGCGCGAGCTGCGCCGTGTCAGCAAGGACCAGGTCGAACAGATCCGCATCGACGGCGACAAGGCCAGCTGGAAGGCCTGGGGCGCCAGCCACCGCCACGGGCCCGACATCCCCGCCGACTGGCGCCGCTACATGGAAGCCATGGGCGGCCACTGCCTGGCCCGCGACCGCTGGCACCTGCGCATGGCACGCCGCCCCGTGCCCGCCGGCGCCGTCAACCAATACGGCGAGGCCATCGCGCCCGGCTGCGGCCGCGTGGTGGGCCTGGAAACCCGGCGCGGCCAGTGGCTGGTCTCGCGCCGCATCGCCTGGCGCAGCGTGGCGCGCGCCACGCTGGAGTTCCAGGAAACCCAAGGTGCAGAAAGCGCCAAGGGCGCCGAGGATGCCGAGGTCGCCGACGTGGCCCTGCCCGCCCTACCCGCCCGCGCGCCGCTGGCGCGCGCTTGGACTGGTTTCAATAACTGTACGGCCCGGCTCACGGGCCACACGCTGCGCGCCCTCATCGCCCGCAGCGGACACCAACGCGAGGACCGGGCCAACCCGGCCGGGCCCGATTCGGGTGCCGATTCAGTGCTGCACCGCCCCGCATCCGGCGCCACGCCATCCAACCCCCCTTTCTTTTCCAGCTGATCCACCCCAGGAGGACCCACCATGCACCACAACATCACCGCCCTGCGCAGCTACCGCGCCACCCTCATCCCCCACGGCGTGGACGCCGCGCAGCTGGATCAACTGGCCGACGCCCGCCTGCTGCCCGTGCTGCGCCTGAAGGCGGCCAGCGCCAGCCACGCCCAGGCCTGCGCCCTGCTGGCCAGCGGCCGGCCCGTTCTGCGAGTCGAGCGAGTTGAACGTGTGGAGCGCAAGAAGGCAGGCAAGTCCATCACGCCGCGCCACGCCTGATCAAGCACCCAAGCACCGGACACGACATCGGAGAACACCGCAATGACGCAACAGAACATGGAACTCTTTCACAGCGCCCCGCGCCTGGACACCCAGGGCATCGCCAACTACCTGGGCCTGAGCCGCGAGCACGTCACCGCGCGCCTGACCAAGCGCCCGGACTTTCCCAAGCCCTTCATCAACGCCAGCCGCCGCATCCGCTACTGGCGCATGGCCGACGTCAAGGCCTGGGCCGAGGGGCGCCGGTGAGCAGGTACCAGGCCATCGCCGTGCGCTCAGTGATCGCTGCCCGCAAGAAAACGGCGTGCCTGGTCGCGCGCCCCGTCGAAGATCTGCCGGGCCATAGGCTGCGGCACGCTGGCCGGCAGGCGCGGCTGCAGCCGGTCGATGGCGCTGTCCAGCGCCTCGACCATCTCCACCATGCTCTCCCACAGGCCTGCGATGCGCGTGGTCTCGGCCAGGGCCTTCCAGTGGCGGCGCTGGATCTCGGCCAGGCGGTAGTGGCGGCTGCGCCCCGGCAGGGCCATGGCCATCCTGGCGCGTTGGCGGGCAATCTTGCCGTGGCCGTGACCGATGATGGGCCAGGCCGACAGCACGTCGTACAGCGGCGTCATCTCATAGCCGCCGCCCGGCTGCAGGAACACCGAGAAATTCTTGGCATGCCCGTCCGTGGCAGCCAGCAGCCAGAATGCCAGCTGGGCCATCACGAAGCGGGCGCAATCCTGGGCAGGCTCGCTGCCATGCTGCAGCACCTGCAGGCACTGCAGCATGCCGGGCCCGCCGTGGGTCTCGTACTTGTTGGCGCTGGCAACGCCGCGCACCTGGCAGAAATCTTCCTGGGGCAGGCGCGCAATCCAGCCCTGGGCCGTCCAGGCGCGGTCAAAGCGCGCCACGCACAGCACCTGCTGCCCGCCAAAGCTCTCGATGCTGCTGTCGGCCACGGCAAAGCCCAGCTCGGCCAGCAGGCGGGCACACAGCCACTCATTGGCCACTGACTCGCTCAGGTCGTAGTGCCAGTGCGGCACCACGCCGATGGCCGGCTTCAGGATATGCGTGGTCGGCGTCGCACCCAGCGGGCGGCACCACTGGCCGCCCTGGCGCAGCACCGCCGTCTTCTCCTGCGCACCGGCAATGGACAGCCGGAACTCCTGGTCCACCTCCAGCGCGCCAAACCCGCCACCCAGGCTGGCCAGGTGCTCGGCAATCTGCGCCCCGCTCAGCGGCTCGAAGCGCACCTGGTCAAAACCGTCGGGCACTGCACCCTCGGGCAGCAGCTGCACGGCCCCCACGCAATCGCGGCCAATGGCTTCCAGCAGCGAAAACGCATCGATCCCGCGCAGCCCGAAGCGCTGGTGAATGCGCCGGCGAATGCCCTCGCCGTCCGGCAGCAGGTTGTCGAAATAGTGGGCCACCACCTCGCCCGCCACCGTCAGGTCGCGGGTGAAGGGCATGGACAGTGACAGCGGCCGCGCATGCGCGCTCTGCGGCCAGGCCGGGTCATAGGCGAACACATGGCGGCCCGTGCGCGTGACCTCCCAGGTGCCCACCCGCTCCCCATTCATCCAGACGCCCAGCGCCGCCATCACCAGGACCCTTTCGGCTTGCGGTCCTGCCAGTGCGGCGGCAGCGCCTGCGGCTTGAAGGCCACGGGGCGGTCGACGGGCTTGCGGGGCACGTTGTCACCCGCGTACGGTTGTGGAGCTGGCTCGGCCACCTTCAACGCAGCAGGCACAGGCACAGATGCAGACGCAGGAGAAGCCACCGCATCCGCCCTGGGCCGCATGAGCAGATCGGCATCCAGCAGCTGCAGGATCTCCATCAGCTGGCGCACGCTGATGGCGGCCGGGTCACGCTCTATCGCCGCCACACGCGACTGGGACACGCCCAGCCGCTGTGCCAGTTGGGCCTGGCTCACGCCAGCGGCCTTGCGCAGCGACTTCAGGTGCAGCGCAAGCTGATCGGGCAGTTGCAACAGGTGGTCCATGGTGTTCTCCTGGCCAGGGCATTCAAAATATCATCTCAAGATGATGAATTGAAATTATCACTCTAAAATAATATTGTCAACATATCATATTGGAGTGATATTTCTGGCAGCCATAGTGCCTACAACCGTGCCGCGATGTCCTCGGCCGTCTCCCGGTAATAGGTATTGAACAGCTCGTTGATATCCACGTGGCCGCTGATGCGGGCCAGCGTCATCACATCCACGCGCTTGCTCAGCCAGGTCAGCGCCGTGGCGCGCAGGTCATGGAAACGCAGGCCCTGCACCATCACGCGGTCGCGCAGCTTGCGGTAGAGCGTGTCGCGGCTGGCGTCGCTGATGGTCCAGTAGGCGTCGCGCCCGGCAGCCTCGGCGGCGGCGTCCAGCACGCGCAGCAGGCGCACGGCACGGCGCGTCAGCGGCACATGGCGCTCGCCCACCTTGGCCTCGGTCTTGTGGTGCGGCAGGTGGTAGACCCGGCGCTTGAGATCCACATTGCTGCGGCCCATGCGCAGGATCTCGCCGCTGCGCATGGCCGTGTGCAGGGCCACCAGCATGGTCCAGGCCGTCTGCTCCATGGCGGTGACAGGCGCCAGGCGCGGCGAGACATTGGCCGAGCGCAGCATGCGCCGCACCTCGCTCCACTGCCCCGTGCGTCGGCGCGCATGGGACTTGGCCGGCAGCTTGATCTCGGGCCAGGGGCTCTTGCCCACCCATTTCCACTGCTTGACCGCAAGAGTCCAGATCGGACGGAATTGCTGCGCCTCGCGCAGCACGCTGGCGCCGGAGACCTGCTGCAGCCGCGCATCGCGCCAGCGCGCCAGGTCGTCACCCGTGATCTCGTGGAACACCTTGGCCGCCAGCTCGGGAAACTCGCGCAGCCAGGCATCAAAGCGCAAATGGTCGGCCCGCGCCGTGCTGGCCGTCTTTTTGTCGGTGACCTCGCGCCGATAGCGCTCCACCGCCTCGGCCAGCGTGCGCCGTGGAAACTCCCCGCGCGCCCCGGCCAGAATGGCCGCTTCCTCGGCCACGGCCCAGCCCTGCGCCTCGGCCTTGGTCGCCCGCGTGGCGGTGCGCCGAATACCCGCACGCTCCACCTCGGCCCGCCAGCCGTTCTTCACCTTACGGAAATACGCCATCCCACCTCCTGCAGCCCGCGCGGGATCACAAGCGGGATCTGCGCGGGATTGTGATGTGATTTTGCGCTGTTTTGTGCCGGTTTCAACCTGTTCCGTTTTGCCCCCAGAACCCAGAAAAAAAGCCCGCCTCCTCTACAGGAAGCGGGCTTGAGCAGTGTTCGCCGCAGTTGAGCGGCGTTGGTGCGTGGTGCGCGGGGGGCGGGTCGTCATTCATTCAAAAACAATCACTTGCATTCACTGCGCGGGATCCGTGCGGGCCAGCAAAAGGCTTTCGAGGCCGCCCGGCACACGCCAACCCAACATGCGCGCAGCCCGACCAAAGGCCCTGCCAGTCATCGCCAATCAGCAGATGAAAAAGGGTCACATCAAATTGAAACATCTGGTCATTCGACCTATACTGTATGTGCATACAGTAGAAAGAAGACGCGATGCAGCACCAGATTGAGACGGTCAGGGACGATGTGGAAAGCGCCAGCGAGCAAGTGGCCGCCATCTGCGAGCTGCTGGCTGCAGCCCGGGGCACGGCCGTGCACGCCTCGGCCATTACCGCATTGCTGCTGCCCGTGTCACGCAAGCTCAGCGCGGCGGCGGGTGACCTGTCCGACCATCTGCATCGCAGCCAGGTAGTTGGCAGCAAGCGCTGCTAGACCCTCTCACCCGCACCATGACAAGACCCCGCCCTGCGGGGTCTTGTCATTTCTGCGTTCGGCACGGCCGCTGGCGTGCCCGCAGCGCGCACAGGCTGCAGCGATTGCCGGGCCTGCTCCCGTCGGCAAACATGGCATTCATACCCGGCCCGCGCGCCGGACCCGGCATACCGCCTGCCCGATGCCACCGCGATCCGGTGGCCTGAGGCGTTCCCGGCATCCGCAGCCACACGCATGGCGGGTGCACCAGGAACAGGTCCGCGCGGGCCGGCCCACGAGGAGCTTCAGTGAGTCTTGCCATTCCCTTTCCCGCGCCGGATCAGGCGATACCGCCACCGGCCCGTGCCGCCGCTCCCGCCGACCCTGCACACAGGGAGCGCGCCTGATGCTGGCCATTGCTCGTGAATACGAAACGCTGGACGAGCTGTGCATGCGCCAGCTGGGCGCCACGCGCGGCGTGGTGGAAGCCACGCTGGAGCGCAACCCGGGCCTGTCGGCCCACGGTCCCCATCTGCCCGCCGGCCTGGCCGTCGAGCTGACCGAACCCGCCCAGGCGCCCAGCCTGCCCCTGATCAGTTTCTGGGATTGACATGGACCGAGAAACCATCGTCAAGACCGCCGCCCTGGAAGGCGCCAAGGCCGCGCCTCCCGTCACCGTCGTGGCCGCTAACGTGGCCAATGGCTGGACCATGACCCATACCGCCACCGCGCTGACCATCGTCTACGTGCTGCTGCAGGCCGTGTATCTGCTGTGGCGCTGGCGCAATGAACGCGAGGACCGGCGCGCGCGCCAGGCCGAGGACGCCGCGCGCAGGAAGGCGTCTTCGACCGCCACAGACACCGGAGCGGCCCCATGAGCACGGCCCGCATGCCAGCGGCAGGACTGGGCATTGGCGCGGCCATCGTTGCTGCCTGGATTGCCGCAGAAGGCTTCAGTGCGGCGCCCATCATTCCCGTGCAGGGTGATGTGCCCACCATCGGCCACGGCGCCACGCGCTACGAGGACGGCACGCGCGTGACCCTGGCCGACCCGCCCATCACCCGCGAACGGGCGCGCGAACTTGCCATCAACCTGCTGGAGCAGCAGTACGGCGCCTGCGTGCGCGATTCGCTGGGCGACACGCGGGTGCACCCGGCCGAGTTCGCCCAGGCGGTGGACTTCGCAGGCCAGTACGGCTGCGGGGCCTGGCGCGGCTCCTCGATGCTGTCCAGGACACAGGCTGGCGACTACGCCGGCGCCTGCCAGTCCTACCTGGCCTGGCGATTCATGACCAGCACTCAGCCTTTGCAGGGCTTCAGTGCCTATCGATGGGATGGCGCAGGCCGGCCCACGCGCTGGCGCTTTGACTGCTCGGCACCCGGCAACAAGGTGTGCCGCGGCGTTTGGACACGCCAGCAGGCGCGCCACGCGGCCTGCATGGAGGCCCAGCCTTGATGGACCGCCTGCAAACCCATGCCTGGCAGCTGCTGGCCCTGCTGCTGGCAGCGCTGCTGGTCTGGCAGTCGCTGGCGCGGCTGGGTGCCGAGCGCGATGCGGCGCAGGCACGCACGGATCTGGCGACCGACCGCCAGGCCGCTGCCACCGCCGCGCTGCACGCATCCGAACGCTATCGACAACGGGAAGGAGCCTACCGTGAACGCCTCGACTTTCTTGCACGCGACACGGACCTGGCCCTGGCGCGCGCTGCGGCGGATGCCGATGCTGCCCGCGCTGCTGCTGGCCGGCTGCGCGGCGACCTCGCCAGCTACCTCACCGCCCACCGTGCCGCCGCCCAGGCTCGCGCCGCTGCCGGACAGTGCGCGCCAGACACCGGCGCCCTCGATCTGCTCGCCGAGCTGCAGCGCCGCGCTGACGAACGAGCGGGAGCGCTGGCGCGCATTGCTGACGACGCCCGCCACCGAGGCAGCGCCTGCGAGCGCGCCTACGACGCCGGGCTCGCGCTGACCAGCGCCCTGACAAGCACCATGACCCCGGACCCACGCCATGCTCAAGCCCGCTAGCCTGCGCGACGCGCTCGTCGCTGCCCTGCCCCAGCTGCAACAGTCGCCGGGGAACATCCGTTTCACCATCCAGAGGGGCCGTGTGGTCAACACGGGCACGCCGTCCCTTTCCTGGGAATACCGCTATACGCTGAGCCTGGTGATTGCGGACTTCACCGGCAGCATCGATGCCGTGACCGTGCCGCTGCTGGTCTGGGCGCGGCGCCACCAGCCCGACCTGTTCGACCATGCCGAAAGGCGCGAGCAGGCGATCCGCTTCGACATTGCGCCTCCTTCCACGGACCCTTCAGCCGCATCGCAGCCGCAGCAGCTCGCGATCGAGATCGACCTGGTGGAGGCCGTGCTGGCGCGCCCGCGCGAGGGCAGCCCCGGCGCCTTCGACCTGATCTACAAGCCCGAGCCGCCAGGCCAGCTCGACATTGCGCAGCGCCAGTTGTGGGAGTTGTTCCTGTTCGGCGAGAAGGTGGCCGAGTGGAATTACGACCCGCGCTGAGCACGGGCCTGGGCACGCGCCCGGCCCATCGCCAAGCGCCGCGCCGGGCTGCATGTGGCAGCGTGCGCCACGCCCGGCACACGGCGACACGCAAGGGCTCGGCCGGCACCATGAACGCCATGGATTCGCCCGTCGCACAAACCGAGAGCCCGTACGAGATCATCCGCCGCCTGGAGGGGCTGATCCGTACGGGCACCATCGCCGCAGTCCGCCATGCGCGCCCTGCGCGCTGCCGCGTCAAGACCGGCAACCTGACCACCAACTGGATTCCCTGGCTGGCCCTGCGCGCCGCGGGCGAGAACGCCAGCGTCTGGTGGCCGCCTGCGGTGGGCGAGCAGTGCGTGTTGCTGTCGCCCGGCGGCGACCTGCTGGGCGCCGTGGCGCTGACCGGCATCTACAGCAGTGCCGCAGCCCAGCCCAGCGACCGCGAAGGGGTGTGCCACACGCAGTGGAGCCCCACCGATTTCATGGAGCACGACAGCACCACGGGCCGTCTCAACATCAACGTGGCCCATGGCATCACGCTGCGCGTGGGCAACTCGGTGATCAGCATCGACGAGCAAGGCATCAGCCTGCAGGCAGGTGGCGGTTCGGCCACCGTCAATGCGCAAGGCCTGGCCGGCGCGCCCGATGTGACCACCGGCCCCATCAGCCTGCTGCGCCACCGACACGGCGGCGTCAGGGCGGGCGACGCCGTCACACAGGGGCCGCTATGAACCGCCACACAGGCCGCCGCATCGAGGGCATGGAGCATCTGCGCCAGAGCGTGGCCGACATCCTGTCCACGCCCATCGGCTCGCGCGTGATGCGCCGCGACTATGGATCGCTGGTCCCGGCGCTGCTGGACCAGCCCGACAACAACGCCACCCAAGCGCTCCTGCGCGCCGCCGTGGCCAGCGCGCTGATGCGCTGGGAGCCCCGCATCCGCCTGACACGCATCGTGATCGAGCGCGATCCGACCGCACCCGGGCGCGCCGACCTGACGCTGATCGGCACCTTCAACAACACGCGCCGCCCGGCCCCGCTGAGCCTGCAGATGCCCATTGCCCGCACCCTTTCATGAAGCAAGACATGACCCCTGCACTGGACGCCCTGCCGCCGCCCGGCGTCGTCGAGACGCTGGATTTCGAGCGCATCCTCGACGCCCACCGCGCCGATCTGCTGGCGCGCCACCCGGAGGCCGCCGAGGTCCTGGCGCTGGAGAGCGAGCCGCTCAACAAGCTGCTGGAGGCGCACGCCTATCGCGAGCTGCTGTACCGGGCGCGCGTCAATGATGCGGCGCGTGCGCATCTGATTGCGTTCGCCCAGGGCTCAGACCTGGACCACAAGGGCGCCTTCTATGACGTGGCCCGACTGCCCGGCGAAAGCGACGAACGCTACCGCCAGCGCATCCTGCTGCGCGTGCGCGCGCTGGCCGGCAGCGGAACGGCAGAGCACTACGAGCACCTGGCCATGACGGCCAGCGCCAATGTGCACAGCGCCATCGCCACGCAGCCCCAGCCCGGCCGCGTGAGCGTGCAGCTGTGGCTGGTCGAGCCCGCACAGGCCGAAGAAACCCTGGCCATCGTGCTGTCGGCCCTCAATGCGCCAGGCGCACGGCCGCTGGGCGTACCCGTGTCGGTATCGCTGGCGCGCCCGCACCCCATCGACATCACGGCGCGCCTGCTGCGCGAGCCCGGTGCGCCCGTGGACATCGTGGCGCGCCTGCAGGCCGGCCTGGCCGCCCAGATTGCGGCCTACGCGCTGCTGGGCCGCGATGTGCCGCGCTCGTGGATCACCACGCGCCTGCATGTGGACGGCATTGCCCGCGTCACCTACCCCGACGCCCAGGCCCCGGCCGAGCTCACGCCGCTGGCCGCCGACGAATACCCGGTGCTGGGCCGCGTCCAGCTGGTGGACGAGGGCCTGCAGGCATGAGCACCGCCGCCATCGTCCCGACGGCGCCCCGCCGCCACGTGCTGCCGCCCAACGCCACGGCGCTGGAGAAGGCCGTGGACCAGGTCGTCCCAAATTGGGACGGCCTGGCCGGCGCCTTTCCCACGCCGGCCCATGGCGAGCCTGCGGCCTTTCTGCCCTGGCTGGCGGCCGAATGGGGCATTGCCCAGTTCGACCGCTACTTCGACGACGTGCCCGCCCTCATCGCCAACGGCCTGCCCTGGCTGCGCGAGCGCGGCACGGCCGCGTCCATGCAGCGTGCGCTGGGCTGGCTGGGTTATGACGACGCGCAGCTCGACGAGGATGGTGCCTGGCTGCACCTGGACCTTGGCCGCATCATCGGCGACGCAGAGCTGGCCAGCGTGGCCCATGTGGTACGCGCCAGCCTGCCGGCGCACGTGCGCTTTTACCGCGTCTTCCACGGCCACGACCTGCGCCCGCTGCGGCTGGACCACGGCCCGGGCCTGGACGCCGGCATGCTGGACAACGACAGCGGCACCTGGATCGATGTGTCGCCGTATGGCGAACCCGTCAAGCTCAGCCAGGGCCTGCCCCGCCGCACCGGCACCGAGGCACCGCCTTCGGACGGCGTGCTCACGGCCCAGCTGTTCCGCGTCACCACCATCGCCACCTATGCCGACCGCATGCTGCTCGATGCCTGGACGCTGGACAGCGAGATCCTGATCGACGCCAGCCTGGGCATCACCGAAGTCAACGCCACCACCACGGGCGAACCCGCCTACTACGCGCCGCTGCGGCCCATTCCCGCCCAGGCCATGGCCACCCACAGCGCCTGGACGGCGCCCGCTCCGCTGGCCCTGGCCAGCCTGCACCCCTGGGCCAGCACCGAGCGCCCGCACGACAACACCCGTACCTGGACCGGACGCTGGGACAGCACGCCCTGGCGCCGATCCTTCGAAACCCGCACCACCACCACCGAAGAACCCGAGGAACCCTGAACATGGCAGTTCTGCAGCAAGCGGGCCGCATCGCCCTCGCCAAGGCCGTCGCCGCCCAGACCATCCACATCGCCTGGGGCCGCGGCCTGCCCGCCTGGGACGCCGCGCCCGAGCCCGAACCCATCACCGCCAACGCCCTGGTCGACGAAATCGGCCGCCGCCTGGTCACCGAGGTGCGCTTTGCGCGGCCCGACGACAACGGCGAGATCGAGCTGCCCAGCGGCGCGCGCTACAGCGTCAGCGACACACCCACCACCTTCGTCTACCTGCGCGCGGCCTTCGGCTTCGACGACGCCAAGGGCGAGGACGTTCGCGAGATGGGCGTGTTCTTCGGCACCCAGGTCGCCACGGACGTGCCGCCCGGCCAGCGCTGGGTGCTGGCCAGCCAGCTGACAGGCAAGGGCGAGCTGTACACGCTGGAGCGCCGCCCCCGGATCCTGCGCAGCGGCAGCGTGCGCCAGGTCGAAGAAATCATCCTCCCCTTCTGAACGGCACCCCATGAGCCAGACCAAGATCTACGACCGCTTCGACGCCGGCAAGCGCTACGACAGGCTGCAGTTCGCGGCCGACCGCGTGCTGCAATCGGCCGAACTCAACGAGCTGCAGAGCATGCAGCAGCACCGCCTGCGCGGCATCACCGATGTGCTGTTCAAGGAGGGCGACATCGTCCGCGGCTGCCAGTGCATCACCTCCGCCGACACGGGCGCCACCACCATCGAGGCCGGCGCGCTCTACGTGGCCGGCGCCGTGCGCGGCATCACGCCGGGCACGCTCACCGTGGCCACCGTGGGCACGGTCTACGTGGGCGCCTACCTGCAGACCGACACCGTCACCGAGCTGCAGGACCCCGAGCTGCTCAACCCCGCCGCCGGCACGCGCGGCTATGGCGAGCCCGGTGCGCTGCGCGAGCGCGTCACCCTGGTCTGGGGCGCGCAGGGCGACGGCACGGCCGGCACCTTCTATCCCGTGTGGACCATCATCGACGGCTCCGTCATGCCCAAGGAGCCGCCGCCCAACATCGACGCCGTCACCCAGGCCCTGGCCCGCTATGACCGCGACAGCGCGGGCGGCACCTACGTGGTGCGCGGCCTGGACGTGATCATGGGCGAGGACCTGGCCACCGGCCAGCAGGTCTACACCGTGCGCGAGGGCGCCGCCCGCGTCAACGGCCATCCGCTGGAACTGGGTGCCAGCCGCCGCCTGGTCTACGAGGCCAAGCCCGACCTGTTCTTCGTGGACAGCGAACCCCACACCTCGGCCGGCACGGCCGCCCAGCGCATCCGCTTCGACCGCCAGCCCGCTGTCGGCACACCCCAGGTGCGCGTGCAGGCGCGCAAGACCGTCACGCTCACGCACGGCGGCTTCACGGGCGCGGCCGATCCGCTGCCCGACAACGCCGTGCTGGCCGTGGACAGCGTGGTCCAGGCCGGCACCACCTACGTGCAGGGCACGGACTGGAAGCTGGTGGGCGGCCAGATCGACTGGAGCCCTTCCGGGGCCGAGCCCGTTCCCGGCAGCACCTACCAGGTCACCTACCAGTACATGCTCAACGCCACGCCCACGGCCGTGGACTCCACGGGCTTCACCGTGGAAGGCGCGCTCAAGGACACCCTGGTACTGGTCAGCTACCACTACGCGCTGCGCCGCTACGACCGCCTGGTGCTCAACAGCGAAGGCCAGCTGCAATGGGTGCCCGGCGTGCCCGCCGCCTGGTCGCCCAAGGTTCCGGCCGCACCCAGCGGCACCCTGGCCCTGGCCTCGGTCTACCAAAGCTGGGACAGCAACCGCCGCGTGGACCAGGACGCCGTGCGCGTCGTGCCCATGCAGACCCTCAAGGCCTACCAGGACCACATCCAGACCATCTACGCCGACCTGGCCGAGCTGCGGCTGTCCGTGGACGTGTCGGGGCGGCACAGCGGGGTCAAGAAGGGGTTGTTTGCGGATCCGATGCTGGACAACGGCCTGCGCGATGCGGGGCGTGCGCAGACCGGCCATATCCTGGGCGGGCATCTGCGCCTGCCCCTGAATGTGCAACTGCACCAGATCGGCACCGACATCACCACCCCCCAGACCACGCCCTACCAGGCCGTGCCCGTGCTCAGCCAGTTGGGCCGCACAACCACCATGCTGGTCAATCCCTACGGGGCCTTTGACCCACTGCCCAGCTCCATCAAACTCACCCCTGCCGTGGACTACTGGACCGAGGTGCAGACCACCTGGGCCAATCCCATCATCGAGAGCTTCTGGAGCGGCGAGTCCGAGCGCGTGCTCTCGGACACATCCAAGAACATCGAGTTCCTGCGCCAGATCGATGTGCAGTTCTGGATCGACTTCCCCGTGGGCGAAACGCTGACGGAAGTGAGCTTCGATGGCATCCCCGTCACGCCCGAGCCTTTGGCTGGCGGCACGCTGGTGGCCACGGCACAAGGTCTGAAAGGCAAGTTCAAAATCCCGGCTCGCGTGCCTGCAGGCACCAAGGCCGTGCGCTTCACAGGCCGAGGTGGCAGCCATGCAGAAACCATCTTCACCGGTCAAGGCACGCTGCGCAGCCGTACGCTGGCCTCCGTTGTGGTCGTCGTCATATGGCCCACCGGCTGGGATCCGCTGGCCCAGACCTTCACGCTGAGCACCACGCGCGAAGTCTGCGGAACACGCCTGTGGTTCACGACTCCGGGCAAAGAGGACGTGCAGGTGCAGCTGCGCGAAGTCACGGGCGGCGTGCCCTCGCGCGGCGTCATTGCCGAATGCGTGCTCAAGCCGGAGCAGATCCGCGCCGACATCGCTGCAGGCAAGCCCACTCTTGCTCAGTGGGCGCCCCAGCTACTGGAAGCCGGCGTCGAATACGCCATCGTCATCCTCACCAACGACATGACCACCGCCGTGGCCGTGGCCGAACTCGGCGGCTGGGACCAGGCCCGCGCGCAATGGGTCACCAGCCAGCCCTACAGCGTGGGCGTGCTGCTGTCCAGCAGCAACGCCAGCACCTGGACGCCACACCAGACGCGCGATCTCGCCTTCGAACTGCTGGCGGCTGAACACACGGCCAACACCCGCACCATCGAACTGGGCAGCTTTGCCGTTCAGGACGCCACTGACCTCATGGTGCAGGCCGGGGCCATGCTGCCTGCCGCAGACTCTCAAGTGGTCTTTGCCATGCAGTTGGAGGATGGAACAACGTTGGAAGCCGCAGCCGGCCAGCCCGTGCAACTGGCCAGCCGCTACAACGGCGAAGTGGCCGTGCGCGCCAAGCTCTCGGGCAACACCCAACTGGCAGCCCATCTGCTGCCTGGCATGCAACTGGCCGCAGCCAGCCTGCAAAATACCGGCGACTACATCAGCCCCACCATCAACGCTGGCAGCAACACCACGCTCAGCGTCGTGGCCGAGGCCCTGCTGCCCGCCGGCAGCTCCCTGACCGTGCAGATGCAGGCCGAGGGCAGCAGCACCTGGGTGAACGTCCCCTACCTGAGCACCAGCCCGCAGACCGCCGGCGTGCTGGAGATCACCTACCGCCTGGCTGGCATCAACGCCGAGCGCCTGCGCGTCCGCCTGGTGCTCACTGGCAGCCATAGCGCCCGTCCCCAGGTCACCAACCTGCGAGCCATCGTGATATGACATTGCACGACGACAAGACAGCGCAGGGCTGGCCCCTGCCCCACCCCGACAACCGTCTGGAAGACGACGTGCTGCGCCTGCGCCAGGCAGTTCAGGATGTGGACCAGGCGCTGACCACGGCGCGCCAGCTCATCGACACCAAAGCCAGCTCTCAGGGCGTGCAGGACGCAATGGACGTGGTGGCACACCGCATAGAGCAGTTGGAGACCGCTGCCCAGGCCCTGAGTACGGGCAAGGTGGCCAGCGTCAACGGCGTGGCCGGCATCAACGTCAAGCTCAACCCAGAGCACATCGCGCTGGGCCCGGCCAACGGCGCCACCAGCGAAAGCTTCGGCTACGACGCCCAAGGCCGCATCAGCAGCATCACGCGCAGCGTCAACGGCTTCAGCGCCACCACAGCCGTCAGCTACGACGGCGCCGGCCGCGTCTCCCAGCAGCAGACCAGCTACCGCGGGCGCGTGCGCACGGAAACCTATGCCTACGACGCCGCCACGGGGCGGGTGTCCGGGGTGAATGCCACGGAGGTGCAGGGATGAACCGCGCCCACTCCACCATGAATCGACCAAAGTCATGACAGTCCACAACGACAAAACTCCCCAGGGCTGGCCGCTACCTCACCCGGAGAATCGGCTGGAAGAAGATGTTCTTCGCCTGCGCAGCGCGCTCAATGCCATCGATGGCGCCGTCCAGTACCTGGACCAGGCCCTGACCTCTCAGGCACAGACCTCAGCATTGGATCTTGCGGCTGTGCAGCAGACCCTGACCCAGTCCCTGAGTGCTGGCCTGCAAAGCACAGGCCAGCAGATCACTGCGCTGCAGAACGCGATAGCGGCCAAGGCGGTCGATCTTCAAGCTGTCGCCAAGGCAAGCAACTCGACGCATGCAGTGGCTGGCCAAGTGGGGCTGACTCGCCTGCGCCAAGCCCACTCGCACAGTGAATTCGACGGTCACCCCTTGGAAGCAGGTGTGGAGTACTCGCTATTCACCGCAATCATCCACAGTCGTCCACTGCCTGCGGCACCGGAACTAGGGGACGCCATCGTACTCACCGACCCATGGGGCTTCTGGCAACGCGGCAACTTCACACTCAAGCGCGGCAATGCCCAGCACCTCATCAATGCGCGTGCCGAAGACGTGATCTTCAACGTCAACTGCTGGCGAGTCACTCTGACCTACGCGTGGATCAATAACTGGACACTCTCAATAGGTTAAGGAAAGACCCATGGCAAAACTGAGCGAATTCGAAGGCGGCAGGCTGCTGCCTGTGCGATCCCAATTGGTGCTGTCTTCAACAACGATTACGGTAATCGACGACGGCTGGGCCATCGTAGCCGGCATGGGAGGAGGCGCTGGCGGCAGCAAATCTTTCGCAGCAGGCAACTCTGCGGCCTGGGGTGTCAAAGCCTTTCCCGTGACGGCGGGCAGTCTCATCGGCTTTGTAATCGGCGCAGGTGGGCTAGCAGCCACGGCTATGAATACACCATCCAGCGCAGGTGGTACCACACTCATCACGCTCAATGGCTCGGCTCTCATGACATGCCCAGGTGGCGAAGCGGGTCAGCCCAGCACGGCGGGAAAAACTCCGGTGACGTCCACCGTCACGGGTGCGGACTATTGGACTCCTGGCCGTCAACCCCAGACGTTCTTAGCAGGCGCTGCGGTCGATGTGGGCAACGGCACCAATAGCACAAGCGGCGCATGGGGAGACCATTCCGTAGACCTTCAAGGGCTGCTCGCAGGTGTTCCTGCTGGCGCGTACTTCTGGCCATTCGACATCAATTTTCACGGCTCACAGCCTGGTTCTCCTGGGGTCGGAACGGGTCCAGGATCAGGGATTGCCGCTGGCATATTCGCCGGTGGCAGTGGCCACTCCGATGCGTCCTATCAAACCCCTCCGGGGCGCGGCGCTTCTGCAGGCCGCACTGGCTCTAACAACCCACCGCACAACGGCGGCGCCGGCCTCGCCCACCTGCGCCTGTTCAAGCGAGTCTAGACGCCATGGCAATTATTGAAATCATCGACGGCGAAGGTTCCGTCGCCAACACCATCATGGCTGATGAGGCCTTCGCTCAGCAGCACTATCCAGATGCTTGGCGGGTGGCATCCATCCAGGATGCCCCGGCACCACTTCCGCAAGCCGTGCGCCACGTCACCTCCAAGGCTCTACGCTGGCGCCTGACGGTTTCGGAGCGCGCCGCCATCGAATGGGCCGCCGTAGACCGCGCCGATGCAACTGAGGTTCAGCGCAAAAACGCGGCCACGCTGCGGTCCATGCTCAAGGATCAGGAGCAGGCTCAGTTTATCGACCTGGACGACACCAGTGTGGCCAGCTACCTGCTGTTGATCGAGGACCTGCAACTGATCGCACCAGGCCGCGCAAGCGAGATCCTCGGAGCCCCCGTCCAGCCCGGCGAACGCCCCTGATATCCCCACCTGCAAAGCCCCGGCACCTATTGGGCGGCCGGGGCTTTTCCGTTTCTGATCTGCACCCCGAACCGGTGCAAAAGCAAGCCTCTGTGCAGCCCTCCGGCACAGCCAAGGTCGCTGGTGCCCAAGCCCCCGCCGCGAGAACATCAATGCAACCCAGGCACAACGCCAGCGGCCTTGCAGGCTGCAGGCGCCAAGCCCTGCCAGGACAACCAGGCCGCCTTGGCTGCATGAACTTCAGCATGACACAAACCATCACTGTCGATCCCGCCAACACCGAAGCTTGCGCAAAGGTGCCTGCATGAGCCTGGATGCCGTTATCAGTGCCGACCTGGTGAAGACGCGGGCAGAGATTGCTGCGCTGAGCAGTGCCGTGTTAAGTGCACGCAGCGAGATTGCCGGGCTGACCACTCAGGTCAATAACAGCAGCGTGATCAAGAGTGTGCAAAGAGGAATCGTTTCGATTTTAAGCACCGCACCAAATGCGACTGTCATCAACATAGCCACTGTGAATCCAAGCAAGTGCCTAGTCTCATTTTTGGGCAGCACTGGTTATTTCGCTATGAACGATGTCAGCTTTTCGAACCTGACTCGAATGAGATTGCTAGACAGCAACAGAATCGAAATTCTGAAAAGTCTTACTGGCTCGGGTACAACCAACGTCGAGCTGTCTTGGGAAGTCGTGGAGTTCAACTAATGCCCCACCACTACGCCCAGCTCACCCCCGCCGGCGTGGCCGTCGCCATCACGGAAACGCACGCCGAGCTCAACGCTCCCGACCTGCTCCCCCTGCCCCGCTACGACACCTCGGTGCTCGGCCGCCGCTGGACCGGCACGCACTGGGAAGACGTGGCGCAGGCCTTGTCTGAAGACCAGGCAGCGTCCAACGAACCCGCCCCCCGCCACATCACCCCCCACGCCCTGCGCCGCCGCTTCACCGTGGTCGAGCGCACGGCGCTGGAGTGGGCCGTGGTGGACCGTGCCGAGGCGGGCGAGGCCGACCGGCTCAACGCGGCCACGCTGCGCTCACTGCTCAAGGACATCGAGCAGGCGCGGCAACTCGATCTTGACGACCCCGAACTGGCCGACAGCCTGCGCCAGTTCGAGGCCTTCGGACTCATCGCCGCGGGGCGTGCCCAGGAAATCCTGGACGGCCCCGTACAAGCCCACGAACAGCCGTGACCACCCCTTTTTGACGACAGCCCCACGGCCCAACCACCCCCCAACCCGGAGAACACCATGGCGACAGCCCCGTTCCATCATGGCATTCGCGTCACGGAAGTGAGCGAAGGCATCAATTCCATCCGCATCGTGTCCACGGCCGTGATCGGCCTCGTGGCCACAGCCAGCGACGCCGATGCGGCCACTTTCCCGCTGAACCGTCCGGTGCTGGTCACCAAGGTCGATGCGGCCATCGGCAAGGCCGGCACCAAGGGCACGCTGGCCCAGGCGCTGAACGCCATCAAGGAGCAGTGCCGCCCGGTGCTGGTCGTCGTGCGCGTGGCCGATGGCGAAGGCGCCACCGAGGCCGAACGCCGCACCGACCAGGACGCCAAGGTCATCGGCACCACCGCCGGCAACCAGTACACGGGCCTGCAGGCGCTGCTGGCGGCCCAGGCCCAGCTCGGCGTCAAGCCGCGCATTCTGGGCGCACCGGGCCTGGACAGCCAGGCCGTGACCGACGCGCTGGCGTCCGTGGCCATCAAGCTGCGCGGCTTTGCGTATGCGGCGGCCATCGGCAACGATGTGGCCGAGGCCCAGGCCTACCGCGAGCACTTCGGCCAGCGCGAGCTGATGCTGCTGTGGCCCGGCTTCAAGGCGCTGGACCTGTCCACCGCCGCCGTGCAGGACGCCTCGCCCGTGGCCTACGCCCTGGGCCTGCGCGCGCGCATCGACCAGGAGCAGGGCTGGCACAAGACGCTGTCCAACGTGCCGCTGTCCGGCGTGCTGGGCATCTCGCGCGATGTGCACTGGGACCTGCAAAGCCCCGATACCGAGGCCGGCATCCTCAACCAGGCCGGCATCACCACGCTGATCCAGAGCCAGGGCCACCGCTTCTGGGGCTCGCGCACCTGCACGGACAGCGAGCTGTTCCGCTTCGAGTCCAGCGTGCGCACCGCGCAGGTGCTGGCCGACACCATGGCCGAGGCGCATTTCTGGGCCGTGGACAAGCCCATGCACCCCAGCCTGGTCAAGGACATCCTGGAAGGCATCAACACCAAGTTCCGCGAACTGAAGGCCCTGGGCTACATCCTGGACGGCAAGGCCTGGTACGACGAAACGGTCAACGAGACCGCCACGCTCAAGGCCGGCAAGCTGGTGCTGGACTACGACTACACGCCCGTGCCTCCGCTGGAGGACCTGGGCTTTCGCCAGCGCATCACCGATCGCTACTTCGCCGACTTCGCCCTGCGCGTGGGCACCGGCCAGTAAACGGCGGCCGCACCCGACACACCCAATACACCGAACACAACGGATACACAGGAGAAAAGCACCATGGGACTGCCCCGCTCTCTCAAGAATTTCGCCACCTTCGTGGATGGCAACTCGTACATCGGCGACATGCCCGAAGTGGGCTTGCCCAAGCTCACCCGCAAGATGGAGAAGTACCGCGCCGGCGGCATGAACGGCGAGGTCAGCCTGGACTTCGGCATGGAGGCCATCGAGGCCGACCTGACCGCTGCCGGCTACATGAAGGAGTTGATCTCCACCTGGGGCACGCTGCGCCACGACGGCGTGCTGCTGCGCTTCGCCGGCGCCCTGCAGGGCGATGACAGCGAAGGCGTGGACTCGCTGGAAGTGGTCATGCGTGGCCGCTTCTCGGAGTTCGACCCCGGCAAGGCCAAGGCCGGCGACAAGACCGAGATCAAGTACAAACTGGCCGTCAGCTACTACCGCCTGTCCATCAACGGCCAGGTGCTGATCGAGATCGATCCGGTCAACTTCGTCGAAGTCGTCAACGGCATCGACCGCCTGGCCCAGGTCCGCGCCGCGCTGGGCATCTGAGCCTGGCTCACCTGACCTGACCGGGCCCCACCGAGCCTCACTGGGCCAGTTGGCCCGGTCCTCTTCTTTTCTTCACCCGAACGCTGACACACCATGGACACCACCAAGCCCCAGGAAGACCTCCAGAACCAGGCTGCCGCCAATGCGGCCGCCCTCGCATCGGGCGATGCGCGCGAGATCACGCTCGACGTGCCGCTCAAGCGCCCCGGCGGCGAACTGGCCCGGGTGCTGGTGCGCCGCCCCAATGCCGGCGCGCTGCGCGGCCTGTCGCTGGTCGAGCTGCTGCACATGAACGTGACCGCGCTGCAGACCCTGCTGCCGCGCGTGACCGAGCCCATGCTGCACAAGGCCGAGGTGCTGCAGCTGGACCCCGCCGACCTGGTGACCCTGGGTACGGAGGTGGCCTCTTTTTTGGTGCCGAAGGCGCAGAGGGAGCAATTCCCGAGCGCGTAGAGGACGCCATGGCCGACCTGGCCATGGTCTTCCACTGGCGGCCGGCGGACATGGAGGACATGTCGCTGGCCGAACTCGGCCAATGGCATGAACGGGCGCGCGAGCGCTACGAAAGCCAGGACTGAGCCAGGACTGAGCACCACCTCCACTCCATCGCCCGCCTCTCGCCCCTCTCTTGCACGCCCCTTGCCCATGACCTCCACCCAACGCCAACACCGCACAGGCCAGGGAGCCCTCCATGGCCGTTGACACCCTGCGCCTGGACGAGGTGCTCAAGCAGGCCGAGCGCGTGCACCAGCCCCTGGCGCTGCTGGGCAGAACCAGCAGCAACACGGCCCGGGAACTCAAGGAAACGGTCGACCAGTTGAAGAAGCTGCAGCAGCAGCAAGCCCAGCTGGACGACTACCGCGCGCTGCGCAGCGGCCTGGCCGACACCACGGCGCGGCTGCGCGGCGCGCGCCAGCAGATGGCCCAGCTGCGGCTGGAATCGGGCGCGGGCGAGCAGCCCTCGCGCGCCATGCTGCGCGCGCTGCGTTCGGCCCAGGTCGAGGAGGAGCGCCTGGCGCTGCTGCGCGCCACGCAGCGATCGCGCCTGATGGACATGCGCGAAGGCCTGCGTGGCGCGGGCGTGGACACGGGCAACCTGTCCGCGCACGAGCGCAAGCTGCACAACGACATCCGCGCCACCACGGCCCAGATGGAAAAGCAGCGCAAGGTGGTGGCACCGGCCGCCCAGCGGCTGGAGAGGATCGACGCCCTGCGCGAGCAGAGCAAGACCCTGGCCGATCGCGGCCAGGCGCTGCGCGAGACGGGCGGCAAGATGCTGGCGCCCGTGCGCGCCGTGAGCCAGGCCTTCATGACCGACGACCAGGCCGCCGCACAGCTGCGAGCCACCATGGCGGGCAGCAACGGCAAGCCGGGCGCCGATTACCAGCAGGTGCTGGACTTGGCCAAGAGCCTGGGCACCGACATGCCCGGCAGCACGGCCGACTACATCGCGATGATGAACCAGCTGCAGCGCCAGGGCGTGTCCTCGCAGGATGTGCTGGGCGGCGTGGCCCGGCAGGCGGCCAACCTGGGCGCGGTGCTGAACATGCCCGCCAAGGAGGCCGGCGAGTTCGCGGCACAGCTGCAGCAGGCCACCCGCGCAAGCGCGGGCGACATGGCCGCACTGGCCGACACGGTGCAGCGCACCTCCCACCTGGGACTGGACCCCACAGGCATGGTCAAGGGCCTGGACGCCATCGGCAAGGCCCTGCCGCAGCTGGGACAGCAGGGCGCAAGGTCGGGACAGATGTTCGCGCCGCTGCTGCTCATGCTCAACGACGCCAGCATCAGCGGCGAGGCCGCCGGCAAGGCCATCGGTAGCCTGGTCAAGAACTCCATGGACCCGGCCAGGCTGGGCCAGGTCAACAAGATGCTCGCGGGCCAGGGCGTGTCGCTGGACTTCAAGGACGCCAGCGGCCAGTTCGGCGGCACCGAGCAGATGATGGCCCAGCTGCAAAAGCTGCAGAGCCTGGGCAGCGACAAGCTGCGCGCCGCTGCGCTGGACAAGCTGGCGGGCGGCGACGCGCAGACGCGCAAGGCCCTGGAGGCGCTGCTCCAGCAGGGCCCGGGCGGCTACCAGCAGATCGCCTCCCAGCTCAAGTCACAGGCGGATCTGGATGGGCGCGTGGCCATCCTGAAGGACTCGGTCTCGGCCCAATACGAGTCCGTCAAGGACAGCTACAACGGCCTGTTGAGCGACATGGGCTCGACCATCGAGTCCGACCTCAAGGCCGTGCTGGGCACGCTGCGCGAGATGACCGAAGGCATGCGTGCCTGGGTCAAGGAGCATCCCCAGATCGTGCAGTGGACGCTGCGCATCGTGGCCGTGCTGGGCCTGCTGATCGCAGGCGTCGGCGTGGTGAGCAGCGTGCTGTTCGGCCTGCTGGCGCCGCTGCTGCTCACGCGCACCGTGTTCGGCCTGCTGGGCGCGGCCATGGGCGCAGGCAGCGGTGCGTTGGGCGTGCTCAGGCGCGGCCTGGCGGCCGTGGTCCTGTCGCTGGGCATGATGGGCGGTGGCGGCAGTGCCATGGGCCTGTTGGCCGGCGGCTTGCGCATGGCCAGCAACGCTGCGGGCGTGCTCAGGCGCGGGCTGGGAGCCGTGGTCCTGTCGCTGGCCATGATGGGTCGCGGCGCTGCCATGGGCAGCATAGGCACCGCCCTGGCCGGCGCGGGCCGCGCTGCAGGCCGCATCTTCGGCGGCGGTGCAGGCAAGGGCCGTGCGGGCGCCGCCATGGGCCTGCTGGGCGCCGGCCTGGGGGCCGCAGGAGCCGTCGGCGGTGGCCTGGGCGGTGGTCTGGGTGGTGCAGCCGCATCGCTGATGGGCCTGGTGCGCATGACACCCATGGGCCGGCTCGCAGGCGGCCTGATGGGCGCGGGTGGCTCGATCATGCAGAACTGGGATGGCCTGTCCACCGCCTTCAAGGCCGGCGACTGGAAGGGCGTCGGCGGCACGCTGCTGGACGCCGGCAAGGCCGGCCTCGATGGCGCCACGGGCGGCCTGTTCGGCGTGGTCTCTGACCTGGCCGGCAAGGGCATCAGCGGCCTGGCCTCGTCGGTGGGCTCGTGGTTCAAGTCCGGCGATGCGTCAGCACCCGACCAGGGCCGCGCCGGCGCACTGCGCCAGGGTGTCGCGG
>NZ_LFJT01000078.1:0-27566 GCF_001682645.1 Delftia sp. JD2 | reverse complement strand
CCGGCCGTCGCGTAGGCGCGGGCGCCGCTCCGGGCCGGGCAGCCGCTGGAGCAGGAGAGGGGGTCGGCGTCGGCGTCGAAGTCGGCGTCTCGACCCAGACCACCTGAAGGCGGTGCGCCTCGGCCTGCCCGGTGCCGGGCCGCGCAATGTCCGGGGCCAGACCCTGCCACAGCAGCGCCCCATGCAGCAGCAGCGACAGCAGCAGGCCCGCGATCAGCCGCAGCCGCCCGCTGCTCAAGCCTCGGGCCCTGCCACCCATTCCAGCAGGTCGCCGGGCTGGCACTGCAGTGCCTCGCAGATGCGCTCCAGCGTGTCGAAGCGCACGCCGCGTACCTTGCCGCTCTTGAGCAGGGAAATATTCTGTTCGGTGATGCCGACCATCTCGGCCAGTTCGCGCGAGCGCATCTTGCGGCGGGCCAGCATCACATCGAGGTGGACGATGATGGGCATGGTTCAGTCGCCATCCCGGAATCGGTTGGCGTCGCGAAGGAAGATCACCAGGGTCAGCAGGAATAGGCCCAGCAGCACCAATGCGGCCTCGTACAGGTGCAGCGAGAGCGGGCGCTGGCCGGGGAGCACCATGAGGTGGATCGTGATGGGAACGCCGCTCATACGAATCCCGCGTTCTCGTCGGCGATGCGCCGCGCCTGCAGCATCACATGGGCGATGGAGACCAGCACCACGCCGAGCAGGACCAGCAGGCCATCGTGCCAGTACAGGCCCAGCGTGACGAAGCGCTGCCCTGGCGGATTGCCCATGCTGGCCGCCACCGACATCAGCGCGCGCGTGAAGGGCAGGGCCAGCGCGCCCGCCAGCACCGTCCAGGCAAAGCGCATCAGGGCGTGCTGCGCCTGCTGGCCGAAGACACGGCCCTGCAGATACTCGCCGAACAGTGTCCACAACTGGCGCAGCGCATACAGGCCGCAGCCCACGGGCAGCAGGCTGACCAGTGCGGTGCGCCAGCGCGCAGCCATGTCCAGCGGCTGGCCGGGCGGCATGCCCAGCAGGCCTTCCGCCTGGCCCGAAAGATCTTGCGGCGACAGCAGGGCGGCTGCCGGCAGGGCCAGCAGCGCGACGGCACCGAGCGCAATCAGGATGCGCGCCGCCTGGGAGTGGCGCCTCAGGGCGTTGCCCGCGGCGTGGGGCGTATAGTTCATGGCACAGCCTTGTATTGATGAATCGATAAAAAATTATTGTAAAACGATAAAAAATTCATGTCCAAGAAAAACTCTCATGTCAGCGAGACACCGGCCACGCAGCTGCTGCGCGCCCACAAGGTGGAGTTCACCGAGCACCCCTATGAGTACCTGGAACACGGCGGCACCGAGCACAGCGCGGCCAGCCTGGGCCTGGACGAGCACATGGTGGTCAAGACCCTGGTGATGCAGGACCAGGACGCCAGGCCGCTGATCGTGCTCATGCACGGCGACTGCAAGGTCTCCACCAAGAACCTGGCGCGGCAGATCGGCGCCAAGAGCGTGGAGCCCTGCAAGCCCGAAGTCGCCAACCGCCACAGCGGCTACCTGGTCGGCGGCACCTCGCCCTTCGGCACGCGCCGCGACATGCCGGTCTATATCGAAGAGAGCATCCTGGCGCTGCCGCGCATCGCCATCAACGGCGGGCGCCGGGGCTTTCTGGTGCAGCTGGACCCGCAGGTCTGCGTGCAGCTGCTGGATGCACGGCCCGTGCACTGCGCGCTGGCAGAATAGATGCCCTGAAGAAATGAACATGACTTGCGCACACGGGAAGGCGGCCACCGCCTCCAACGGGTTCGCGCAGGTCCTGATGAAAAACATGTGTCGGCGATCAGGGAGGGCGGGCCATCATGGCCGGCCGGATCGCGCGCCGGCGCTCCACAGACCGGCCAAGGACTTCAATTGAACGCGCTCTACCCCCTTCTCGCCACCGTGGCGGCCTACCTGATCGGCTCGCTGTCGTTCGCCGTCATCGTCAGCCGGGCCATGGGCCTGAACGATCCGCGCACCTATGGCAGCGGCAACCCCGGTGCCACCAATGTGCTGCGCTCCGGCAGCAAGGCGGCCGCGGCCGTCACCCTGCTGCTGGACGCCGCCAAGGGCTGGCTGCCCGTGGCCCTGGTGCAATGGTTCGGCAGCCGCTTCGGCCTGGGCGACGGCACGGTGGCCATGGTGGCGCTGGCTGCCTTCCTGGGCCACCTGTACCCGGTGTTCTTCCGCTTCAAGGGCGGCAAGGGCGTGGCCACGGCCCTGGGCGTGCTGCTGGGCATCAGCGTCTGGCTGGGCCTGGCGGTGGCGCTGACCTGGCTGATCATTGCCGTGTTCTTCCGCTATTCCTCGCTGGCGGCCCTGGTGGCCTCCGTGTTCGCCCCCGTCTACTACCTGCTGTGCAGTGGCGTGGTCTGGTATGCCGAGACGCCGATTGCCGCCGCCATCGTCGCCATGGCGGCCCTGCTGATCTGGCGCCACCGCGAGAACATCCAGCGCCTGATGGCCGGCAAGGAATCCAGGCTGGGCAGCAAGAAGGCCGACCCGGCAGCCGCCGCGGCCAAGCCCGGCACGGCCAAAGGCAAGCCGCATTGACCGCCGCCACCGCGCTGCGCTCCACGGGCGCAGCTTGCGTGAATGGCGTGGCCGGCCAGCCGCGCTCCAGGCCCTCTCACCACTGACGACCTTCCCACATGGCATCGAGTCCATCGCAGCGCGTCTACCGCGCACCTTGCCCCGGCTGCGGCGCGCCCGTGGAATTTTCCAGCGCCCAGGCCAGCTACGCCGTCTGCGAGTTCTGCCGCAGCACCGTGGTGCGCCAGGGCGATGTGCTGCAGCGCCGCGGCTCCATGGCCGAGGTCTTCGAGGACTACAGCCCCCTGCGCATCGGCGCCACGGGCCAGATGCTGCGCAACGGCAAGCCCGAGCACTTCACCCTGGTCGGGCGGCTGCAGCTCAAGAGCGAGGCGGGCGCCTGGAGCGAATGGGTGGCCGCGTTCAGCGATGGTGCGCTGGGCTTTCTGAGCGAGGACAACGGCCAGTTCGTCTGGTCCTGGCCCTGGGAGGCCGAGGCCCTGCGCAACGGGCCGTTCAAGGCCTCCGACTGGCTGCTGGGCTCGCAGCGCGTGCTGGGTGGCAAGAGCTTCACGGTCAGCAGCGTGCAGAACGCGCGGCTGGTATCGGCCCAGGGCGAGCTGGCGCAGCTGCCCGAGCCCGGCACGCCGTACCGGCTGGTGGAGCTGCGCAGCGAGCAGGGCCAGGTCCTGTCCGTGGACTTCTCGTCCCAGCCGCCTGCGCTGAGCCTGGGCGAACGCGTGGTGCTGGACGACCTCAGGCTGCAGGGCCTGCGCGACGGCGCCTCGCTCAAGGGCCAGCAGGGCCGGCACTTCAACTGCCCCAAGTGCGGCGCCGTGGTGCCCGTGCGCTTCACCACCACCAAGAGCCTGAGCTGCCCCAGTTGCGGATCGCTGGTGGACCTGAGCCAGGGCATTGGCAAGGAACTGTCCTATGCCGAACAGAACGAGCCCGTGCGCCCCGCCATCCCCCTGGGCAGCAAGGGCGCATTGGAAGGCCTGCAGTGGCAGGTGGTGGGCTTTCAGCACCGCATGGGCGAGGAGGCCGGCGACGACGAGAGCTTTGGCTGGGAGGAATACCTGCTGTTCAGCCAGAAGGCCGGCTTCGCCTTCCTGGTCGATTCCTCCGATGGCTGGAGCATGGCCCGCGTGACCACGGGCGTGCCCAAGCTCTCCAAGAACCGCAGCACGGCCAAGTACATGGGCCGGCAGTACCAGCTTGAATCGCGCTACACGGCCGAGACCACCTACGCGCTGGGCGAGTTCTACTGGCCCGTGCAGCGCGGCCAGACCACGCGCAATGTGGACTATGTGAGCGCAGGCGCGCAGAACAAGGCCTTTCTGGCCAGCGAGACCGAGAACGGCGAGACCACCTGGTCGCATGGCAGCGCCGTCTCGGCCACCACGCTGGCCACGGCCTTCGGCCTCAAGCAGCTGCGGGACCGCTCGCAGGTCGGCGTGATGTCGGGCAGCCGCTTCGGCCTGTGGACCATCGTCATCGGCGTGGTCATCCTGTGGCTGGTGTTCGTCATGCTGCGCGGCTGCATGTCGCGCCCGAACTGCAACCCGAACACCGATCCCAACTGCAACAGCTACACCCGCAGCAGCGGCGGCTCCTGGGGTGGCTACACCTCGGGCGGCAGCCACAAGTAAACAACGGAGAAACTGATCATGAACTTCGACTGGTTCAACCCCGCCGCCTTCTTCGGCTCGATCCTCTATGCGCTGGTGGGCGTGGTGGTGTTCTGGCTGTGCTTCATCATCATCGACAAGATCACGCCCGTGGACATGTGGGCCGAGATCGTCGAGAAGCACAACAAGGCGCTGGCCATGGTGGTGGCCGCCATGTGCCTGGGCATCAGCATCATCGTCGCTGCCGCCATCCACTGAAAGGGGCCGCCTGGCCCCCCCCGCACTCCCCATCTCCTGCCGACACGCAGCCCGCCTGAAAAGGTGCGGCTGCGCTGCGCATGGCGGCGTTGCTGCGTGGCAACAAATTCCTTGTTGATAGTGAGTTTGCAAATGATATTCGTTTGCATTCTAAATAGAATCGCCCCCTTCATTCGAAGAGAGGGTTTCCATGACAGACCATCAAGCCGCCCGCAGGGCAAGGCTTTCAGCGGGTGTGACCGCTGGCATCATCACCACCGCGCTGGCGGGCGCGGTCCATGCCCAGGAGGCCGCTCCAGCCGATCCGGCCCAGGCACAGACGCAGACGCAGTCTCAACAGGCCCACACCCTGCCCACGCTGCAGGTCAACGCTTCCCAGTACGACCCTGACGACGTGCGCCCCGAAGGCGTGACCACGGCGACCAAGACCTATCTGGCGCCCAAGGACATCCCGCAGACCATCGATACGCTGGAGGTCAACAAGTACAAGAGCTACGGCATCAACGACCTGGCCACCATGCTGGACGGCGTGCCGGGCGTGAACACCACCTACGACATGCGTGGCGAGGGCGTGTACATCCGCGGCTTCAAGGCCGACGAGAGCGACATCTACCGCGACGGCGTGCGCGAAAGCGGCCAGGTGCGCCGCAGCACGGCCAATGTGGAGCGCATCGAGATCCTCAAGGGACCGGCCTCCGTGCTCTACGGCCGCAGCGCGGGCGGCGGCGTGGTCAACATGGTGAGCAAGCAGGCGCGCTTCGACGCCAAAAGCAGCATCACGCTGCGCGGCGGCTCCTGGGACAACGTGGGCGGCACCATCGACATCAACCGCGTGCTCAACGAGAACGTGGCCGTGCGCCTGACGGCCGACCGCGAGCAGGCCCACAGCTTCCGCGAAGGCATACGCAACCGCAACGAGATGGTCTCGCCCAGCATCCTGGTGGACACCCGCACGGGCTGGCGCTGGACCGGCCAGTACACCTATGACAACGTCTGGCGCGTGCCCGATCGCGGTCCGGTCTATGACCAGTTGCCGGCCGGCGTTTCCATCCGCAAGGGCTTCGCGGCACCGGGCGACTACGTGGAAGATCGCCTGCGCGTGCTGCGCTCCGACCTGTCCTATGACTTCAACAACCGCTGGAGTCTGCGCTGGGTGGCCAGCAAGCGCGAGGCCAGCCAGGACTTCGACCACTACTTCGCCGGCACCTACCGTGCCGCCACCGGCAAGATCACGCCCAACTACGCTTGGCAGCAGACCCGCAACACCACGCTGTCCAACACGCTGGACCTGACGGGCAAGTTCAGCACGGGCAGCATCAAGCACGATCTGCTGGTGGGCCTGGAGGCCAGCGAGGAAGAGCGCGCGCCGCGCGTCGGCCAGCCCGGCAGCACCTTCTCCTACGATCCGTTCCAGCCCATCGTCTGGCCCAGCCGTCCGGCGCAGGGCAAGCCGACCCAGGACAACTATCACAAGGGCAAGGGCCAGGCGCTGTACATGCAGGACCTGGTCAGCCTGACCGAGCAGTGGAAGCTGCTGCTGGGCCTGCGCTACGACAGCTACGACTTCCAGAGCACCAACAGGATCGCCAATCTCACGCGCAAGACCGACGGCAACGGCTTCAGCCCGCGCGTGGGCGTGGTGTGGCAGCCGGTGCGTGAGCACAGCTTCTATGCGTCCTGGAACAAGAGCTACTCGCCCTATGGCGGCCGCGGCATCCTGACCGTGGAAACCGCCGTGGGCGCGGTGCCGGACGACGAGCCCCAGTACTCGCGCCAGTCCGAGGTCGGCGTCAAGAGCGACTGGCTGGGCGGCGCGCTGTCCACCCAGGTCTCCGTCTACCAGCTGGAGAAGTACAACATCCGCTACCGTCCCGATCCCGAGAACGATCCCTACACCTGGGCCATCCGGGGCAAGGACCGTTCGCGCGGCATCGAGTTCAGCGCGGCGGGCCGCGTGGCCGGTTCCTGGTATGTGCGCGGCGGCGTGGCCTTCATGGAGGCCAAGGTGGCTGAAGACGCGCAAAACCCCGCCAACGTGGGCCTGTACCTGCGTGACACGGCCAAGCGCAACGGCAACCTGTTCCTGCGCTATGCGCCCAAGGGACCCTGGTATGGCGAAGTCGGCGTGACCTACACGGGCAGCCGCTTCACCAACGCCGCCAACACGGCCCTCCTGCCCGGCTACTCGCGCTGGGATGCGCTGGTGGGCTGGCGCCAGGACGCCTGGACGGTGACCGTGGCGCTGTCCAACCTGTTCGACAAGCAGTACTGGCGCTCCAGCTCCATGCCAGGCGCACCGCGCAGCGTTCTGGTCAGCGCCAACTACCAGTTCTGACGGCGGCGCCCGAGGCGCTGCGCTCCTTCCCGCTTTGCACGGTGTCCGTTGCACGCGGGAAGGGGCGCATCGCGCACAATACCGGCCGTGCAAACCTCAGCCCCTCTTGCCGGCGCGCAGCCGGCGCGTCCCATCGACATCGCCCTGCTGGTCAGCGTCTTCGTGATCGCGGCCTGCGGCCTGCTTTACGAACTGGCTGCGGGTGCGCTGGCTTCCTATCTGCTGGGCGACTCGGTCCTGCAGTTCTCCACCATCATCGGCAGCTACCTGTTCGCCATGGGCATCGGCTCATGGCTTTCGCGCTATTTCGAGGACCATCTGCCCGCGCACTTTCTGCGCATCGAGCTGATGGTGGCCCTGGTCGGCGGCGCGCTGCCGGCCACGCTGTTCATTGCCAACGCCTACGCGCCCGGCGCGTTCCGGTTCCTGCTGTACGGCATGGTGCTGGTGGTGGGCACGCTGGTGGGGCTGGAGATTCCGCTGGTGATGCGCATCCTCAAGCGCAATGTGACGCTCAAGGACCTGGTGTCCCAGGTGCTGACCTTCGACTACCTGGGCGCGCTGGCCGTGTCGCTGGCATTTCCGCTGCTGCTGGTGCCCAAGCTGGGCCTGGTGCGCACGGGGCTGCTGTTCGGCTTCATGAATGCGGCGGTAGCGGTCTGGGCACTGCTGCTGTTTCGCCATGAACTGCGGCGACCGCGCGCCCATGCCCTGGCCTGCGCTGCCGTGCTGGCCCTGCTGGGCACGGGCATCTGGGGCGCCGACCATCTGACGCGCCTGGCCGACGACCATTTCTACCAGGACCGCATCGTGCTCTCCAGCAGCTCGCCCTACCAGCGCATCGTGGTGACGCAGGGGCGCCAGGGCGCGCGGCTGTACCTCAACGGCAACCTGCAGTTTGCGCAAAGCGACGAGTACCGCTACCACGAGGCCCTGGTCCACCCGGTGATGGCCGCGCATGGCGCGCCCAAGCGCGTGGCCGTGCTGGGCGGCGGCGACGGCATGGCCGTGCGCGAGGTGCTCAAGTACCCCTCGGTGGAGTCGGTCACCCTGGTGGAGCTGGACCCGGCCATGACGGACCTGTTCAAGGACAACGCCATGCTGCGCCGGCTCAACGGCGAAGCGCTCAGCGATGCGCGCGTGCACATCCTCAATACCGATGCCTTCCACTGGCTGCAGCAGGGCGGTGATACCTTCGACGTGGTCATCGTCGATTTCCCCGATCCGACCAATTTCGCCATCGGCAAGCTGTTCACCAACAGCTTCTATGCCTTGCTGGACAAGCGCCTGGCGGCCAGTGGCTACGCCGTGGTGCAGACCACCTCGCCCCTGATCGCACGCAAGAGCTACTGGACCGTGGTGCAGACCATCGAATCCATCGGCCTGCAGGCCACGCCCTACCACGCGCATGTGCCCAGTTTTGGCGAATGGGGCTTCGTCATCGCCAGCCACCGGCCTTGGCGCGAGCCCGATGCCCTGCCTGCGGGCCTGCGCTTTCTGAGCGCGCAGACCATGGCGCTGATGTTCGACTTCCCGCTGGACATGGCGCGTGTGCCGGCCGAGGTCAACCGCCTGTCCAACCAGGTGCTGGTCAACACCTACGAGCGCGAATGGGGCAGGGTGGAGCGTTGAGCACCGGCCTCTCGCCCCTTTGGAGCCGGCGCCAATGGCTGCAGGGCCTGGCCGGCGGCGCGGCCCTGGGCCTGTCCGGCTGCACGCCAACGCCACCGCGGCTTGAAGACCTGCCCGGCGGATTCAGCGGCGTGGCGCTGGAGCGCGGCCATGCCTTGCGCGCGTTCTGGCAGCGCCTGGCCCAGGGCCTGGCGCTGCCGGCGCCGGCCGTGGTGCACCGTGCCAAGGTGGTGATTGCCGGCGGCGGCATGGCAGGCCTGGCCGCCGCGCGCGCACTGGAGCTGGCGGGTGTGCAGGGCGTGGCCCTGCTGGACACGCAGCAGGCCATGGGCGGCAACAGCCAGGGCGGCAGCATTGCGGGCCTGCCCTGTCCGCTGGGTGCCCACTATCTGCCCCTGCCCGGTGACGATGCGGCCGAGGTGCAGGACTGGCTGGAGGCCCTGGGCCTGCGCCAGCGCCGCGCGGGCCGCTGGCAGTACGACGAGCGCCATCTGTGCCACAGCCCGCAGGAGCGCCTGTTCTGGCAGGGCGCCTGGCATGAGGGCCTGCTGCCCGTCGATGGCGTGGCGCCGCGCACGCTGGAGCAGTACGAACTCTTTGCGCGGAGCGTGGCCCAGGAGATGGACAGGGCGGCCTTTGCCATGCCGTCCATCCGTGTCTGGCAGCGCGAGGGCCGGCTGCCCGCCGCCCATGCCGCGCTGGACGGCCAGACCATGCAGGCCTGGCTGACCAGCCAGGGCATCGATGATGCGCAGCTGATCTGGTATCTGGAGTACTGCTGCCGCGACGACTTTGGCGCGGGCCTGGCGCGCGTATCGGCCTGGGCAGGCATTCACTATTTCGCCAGCCGCCATGGCTTCTCGGCCCCGCGCCGCCAGGACGAGCGAACGGCAGAAGAGGCCGGCGACGCCGTGCTGACCTGGCCCCAGGGCAACGGCTGGCTGTCGCAGCAACTGGTGGCAGGGCTGGGCTCCACCGACCTGCAGACGGATTGCAGCGTGCTATCCATCGCCGAAGGTGCCGACGGTGTGGAGATCGACGTCTACCACCATGGCCGCCAGCAGCACGAGCGCTGGCTGGCCGCGCGCTGCGTCGTGGCCCTGCCCAGCTTCATCGCGGCACGCGTGGTGCGCGATGCGCCGGATTTCCTGCGCGCGGTGGCGGGCCGGCTGGACTGGGCGCCCTGGCTGGTGGCCAACATCCATCTGCAGCGGCCGCTGGCCGACCGGCCCGGCGCCGATCCGGCCTGGGACAACGTGCTGTTTGCCGATCCGAATGCGGGCGGTCTGGGCTACGTGGACGCGGGCCACCAGGGCCTGGACCGGCTCACGCCCCGGCCCACGGTGCTCAGTTACTACCAGGCGCTGGGCGACTGGCCTGACGGGCGCGCGCAACTGCTGGGCCAGCCCTTCGGCTTCTGGCGGGACCGCATCGTCGGCAGCCTGCTCATCCCCCATCCCGACCTGCTGCACAAGGCCACGCGCATGGAGATCACGCGCTACGGCCACGCCATGGCCATTCCCCGGCCTGGCGACCAGCAACTGCTCAGCCAGGTGGCGCTGCAGTCGCACCACCGGGGCCGCAGCGCGCAGTGCGCCGGCGAGCGCGTGGCCCTGCTGCCCACGCCGGGCACGCGCCGCCTGTGGTTCGCGCATTCCGACTGGGCCGGCTACTCGGTGCTGGAGGAGGCCTTCACGCGTGGCCACCATGCGGGCCTGTGGGCTGGCGCGCGGACCTGATACGGGCTGCGGCGCCGGTGTCGCGCGCTTCAGGCGCCAGATCGTTCAGACAGGTCCGGGCACCTGCACCATGCGGTACAGCGACTGGCTGCCGCGTGCGGCCAGCACGCCCAGCTGCGCCAGCGTGCGCGGGTCCAGCTCCAGCGTGATGGCGGCGCGCGCCAGTGCCGAGCGGATGCGGGGGCCGTCCTCGCCTTCGTGGATGACGGGCGGGTAGAGGCTGGCGCCGTCGGCGCCGATCACGCTGGCCACCAGCGGCGGCTGCGGCGGCTCGCCACGGCGCAGCACCACGGCGATGTCGCCGTTGTCCAGCCGCACGTAGGTGCCGGGCGGGCACAGGCCCACGGCGCGCACCAGCGCGAAGCCGACTTCGTCGGAGTAGCGCTGCTGCTGGGTGAGCGCGCGCAGCGACTCGGCGGCGCTGCGGCCTTCGCGTGACTTGCGCGGGCTGATCAGGGCCGCGTAGCGGTCCACCGTGCCCAGGATGCGCACCAGGCGCTGCACCGGGGGCAGTGTGGCCAAGGGCTGCTGGGGCACGGCTTCATGGTGGCGGGCCACCAGTTCCAGCCACTGCGCGTCGTTGACGAACAGACGCGCCAGCAGGGCCTGGCTTTGCAGCGGATGGCGCTGCACGGCCTGCTGCTGGGCGGGGGTCAGCGGCTCGCGCTGCAGCGCCAGTTCGTCCTGCAGCGCGTTCATGCCGATGTTCATGGTCAGCGCGCCGCGTACCAGGGTGCGGTGCTCGGTCTCGTTCAGGCGCAGCTCGCGCGCCAGCACATGGCACAGGCAGGCGCAGACCAGGGCATGGGAGGCGCTGTAGCCCACGGTGGAGGAGCAGGCGCGCTGGAACATCAGGTACAGCGCGGCATCGCTGTCGTGGGCGATCAACTCCTGCAGCCACAGGTCGATCTGCTGCAGCTTGACCAGGAAGCCCTGCACCTGCAGCGGCGCGGACAGCAACACGGACAGCGCGGCCTCCAGGTCGGACCACAGGCCCAGCAGGTCTTCGTAGGAATCGTCGGGGCGTCGGCTCATCGGTGGCGGGGTGCGGAAAGCGGGGCGAGTGCAGGCCGCATCAGCGCCGCTCCAGCACCATCTCGCTGCCCTGGCGGGTCATCTGGACGTGGGCCAGAAAGCTGTTTCCCAGCAGCACATAGGGCATGGCAAGAGGGGCGACCACGGCGTCCACGCCAAAGACCTCGACATCGCCCACGCGCACCGAGTCCAGCCGCAGGCTCCAGCCCTGGGCGTCGCCGTTGGCGGTGCGCATCATCACGGGCTGGCCCTTGAGAAAGGGCAGGCCCATGCGTTCGGCGTCGGACCGGCCTATGGCGACCGAGCTGGCGCCCGTGTCCACCATGTAGACCATGGTCTTGCCATTGATCTGGCCGCGTTCGATGAAATGGCCCCGGTTGTCGGCCTTGAGCACCACGCGCCGGCCAAGCACGGGATCGCCCCCCGCCGCGCCCCGGCCGCCCAGGCTGATGGGCGCTTCGCCCAGGCGCAATGTCTGGCGGCGGCCCTTGATTTCCACCTCGGCCGTGTCGCCCGATACCTGCAGCACGCGCACGTCCTGCAGGCTGTCGCCGGCCGCCAGAGCGCGTGGCGTGCCGCCGTCGATGACCAGCAGGGCCTTGCTGCCCAGCACGCCGCGAAGTGCCACGGACTGCGCTGTCGCCGGTGGCGGAGCCAGCACGGCCACGCCGGCCAGGCTCAGAAGTACGGCACGCAGGTGGCGCATGGGGCTTGTGATGGAGGGGCGGATGCCGGGCGATCAGTCGCGGAAGTTGTTGAAGGACAGGGGATGGTCGGCCAGGTCCTTGCGAATCAGGGCCATGGCCGCCTGCAGGTCGTCGCGCTTGGCGCCGGTGACGCGAACGGCGTCGCCCTGGATGGCGGCCTGCACCTTGAGCTTGCTGTCCTTGATCAGCTTTTGCAGCTTCTTGCCCAGCTCGGCCTCGATGCCGTTCTTGACCTTGATGGTCTGCTTGAGCTTGTCGCCGCCGATCTTCTGTGCCTTCTGGATGTCCAGGAAGCGCACGTCCACGCTGCGCTTGGTCAGCTTGTTGCGCAGGATGTCCTCGACCTGCTGCAGCTGGAAGTCGGCATCGCCGAACAGCGTTATTTCCTTGTCCTTAAGTTCGATGGCGGCCGAGGTGCCCTTGAAGTCGAAGCGCGTGCCGATTTCCTTGGCGGTGTTCTCCACGGCGTTCTTCACTTCGACGAAGTCGGCTTCGCACACGGTGTCAAAAGAAGGCATGGCAAATATTTCCTGTAAATGTTCTGAAAAAGTATCGCAGCGCGGGACCGGGCGATGCGGGCACGGTGCCGGAGGCGTGGGGACGCGGTGCGACAATCCGGCTGATGTTAGTCGAGAAAAATGTTCCGCTGCAGCATTGCAACAGCTTCGGCATCGCCGCCCGTGCCCACACCCTGGTGCGTGTGCGCAGCGATGAGGATATTCGCCATTTCCTGGCCGATCCGCTGTGGGGCCGCCAGCCCGTGTTCGTGCTGGGCGGCGGCAGCAACGTGGTGATCACGGGCGATGTCGATCCCGTGGTCCTCAAGATGGAGATAGCGGGCATGCGCCTGCTGCGCGAGACCGAGCGCCACTGGATCGTCGAGGCCGGTGCCGGCGAGCGCTGGCACGACCTGGTGGCCTGGACCCTGTCGCAGGGCTATGGCGGCCTGGAGAACATGGCGCTGATTCCCGGCACCGTGGGCGCATCGCCGGTGCAGAACATCGGCGCCTACGGGCTGGAGCTGCAGGACCGGTTCGATTCGCTGGATGCCATCGACCTGGCCACGGGTGAATCCTTCACGTTGGATGCCGCGCAATGCGCCTTCGGCTACCGCGACTCGGTGTTCAAGCACGCCCCGGCCGAACCCACGCCCGTGGCACGGGCACGCATGAGCGGCGTGCCGCCGCGCGGCATGGGCCTCAAGGGCCGCGCCGTGATCACGCGCGTGCGCCTGGCCCTGCCCAAGGAGTGGAAGCCCGGCCTGGGCTACCTGGACCTGCAGCGCCGCCAGGCCGAGGTCGGCGTGGCCGAGCCCACGGCCCGCCAGATCTTCGACTGGGTCTGCGAGATCCGCCGCGCCAAGCTGCCCGATCCGGATCAGATCGGCAACGCCGGCAGCTTCTTCAAGAACCCGACGGTGACGCCCGAGCAGTGCGCCGACATCATTGCGCGCGAGCCCAAGATCGTGCACTACCCCATGGACGACGGCTCCATCAAGCTGGCCGCCGGCTGGCTGATCGATGCCTGCGGCTGGAAGGGCAAATCCATGGGCCGCGCCGGGGTGTATGACAAGCAGGCCCTGGTGCTGGTCAATCGGGGCGACCGGCACAGCGTGGACCGCAGCGTCACCGGGGGCGAGGTCATGACGCTGGCCGGCGCGATACAGACCAGCGTCTACGAGCGATTCGGCATCCGCCTGGAGCCCGAGCCCGTGGTGGTCTGATCGATCGACGGCCTCAAGAAAACAGCGGCCCGCAGACCGTGGAGGCCTGCGGGCCGCTTTGCTTGCTTTGTATCAGCGCTTCAGTGCTTCAGCGCATCAGTGGGCGGAGTGGCTGCTGCGCCAGCTCATGTAGTCCTTGTCGGTCATCAGCACCCACAGCGCCAGCACCATGACCACCACGCCGGACACCACGGCATTGCGCATGGCATCCATCTGGCCGGCAAAGCCCAGCGCCCAGGGCGAGATCACCATCCACAGCCCCAGCAGGCCTTCGGTCCATTCCTCCCACGCGCGGGGCATGAAGATGGCCCCCAGCGCAGCGGCAATCAGCGCCAGGCCGATGACCACGCCATTGGCCGTGGGCGCCATCTGGTCCTGGAACCCGAGCACCCAGGGCGAGACCGCCAACCAGGCTCCCAGCAGGACATTGATCGGGTCCTGCCAATGCTTCATGTATTTCATGGCTGCACCTCCTGCCGCCACGACGAATGAGGGCGGCAACTCGTTGGATCAAGGCCGCAGCATGCAGGTTCCATGAGGATTTTTGTGAAAGTGCCTGCTTACCAGGGCATCTCGCCCTTGTTCACCTTGGCTCCAATGTCCAGCGACAGCGCCATGCCGGCCTGCGGGTAGGCCTGCTTCATGGCGCCGATCAGCTCGGCACTGTTTGCGGCCTTGGCGGCGGCGGCCTCGAAACGCTGGAGATAGTCGCGTGTATAGGCGATGGCGCTGGCGTCCATGGCGGTGCCGGCCTGCATGTGGCCGGGCACGACGACGGCGGGCTTGAGGGCCTGCATCTCGTCCAGCTGCGCCAGCCAGGCCTTGCGCTCGGCGCTCTTTTGCGTGTCCGCCGTCCAGACATGCAGGTTGCCGAACACGCCCACGTTGCCGACGATGGCCTGCAGCGCAGGCACCCAGACATAGGGGCGGTGGGCCAGCGGGCCGGTGGTGCCGCGCAGCTCCAGCGTCTGGCCGTCCACGGTCACCGTATTGCCCTGCAGGGCCTCGGGCAGCACGGGATGGCTGGGGGCGTTGGCGCCCATCTTGGGGCCCCAGAAGGCCAGCTTGCCCTGCAGCTTGGACTCGATCTTCTCGCGCACGGCGGGCGTGGCCACGACCTTGGCCTGCGGGAACAGGTTCTTCAGCACCTCGGCGCCGAAGTAGTAGTCGGGGTCGGCATTGCTGATGAGGATGGTGGTCAGCTGCTTGCCGCTGTCCAGCACATTGGCGGCAATGCGCAGGCCGTCGGCGCGGGTGAAGCCGCTGTCCACGACCACGGCCTCCTTGGCGCCGGTGATCAGGGTGGAGGTCACGGCAAAGCTGTGTTCGTCGGCCTGGTAGACCTTCATCTGCAGCGGGGCGGGCGCCTGGGCATGGGACAGGCCGGCCGACAGGGCCAGGGTGAGCGAAAGCACGGTGGTGCGAAGCATGTCGATTTCCTTTGAAAAAAGCACAAGACAGAAAACGGGTGGCAGCGCCGTGCTGCCATGTGTCGTACTTTAGTTTTTGAAATCGAGCAGATAAACCGCAGAATATGCGCTTGTTTGTTGCAGAAATCGAGCAGATCCATGGACCGATTGCTGGCGATGCAGGTGTTTGCCACGGTGGCCGAATGCGGCAGCTTCACGGCGGCGGCCGAGCGGCTGGACCTGTCGCGTGCCATGGCCACGCGCCATGTGGAGTCGCTGGAGCAGTGGCTGGGCGCGCGCCTGCTGCACCGCACCACGCGCCGCGTCTCGCTCACCGATGCCGGTGCGCAGTGCCTGCGCTACAGCCAGCAGATGCTGGCCCTGGCCGATGAGGTGCAAGGCGAGATGCGCGCCGGCGACAGCCAGTTGCGCGGCCTGCTGCGCGTGACCTGCAGCATGTCCTTCGGCCATGCGCAGATGGCGCCGGCCATTGCGCAGTTCATGCGGCTGCACCCGCACCTCAAGATCGACCTGCTGGTGGACGACGGCGCGCTGGACCTGGTGCAGCAGCGCATCGACCTGGCCATACGCATCAGCGCCGATCCCGGCGCGGCACTCATCGGCCGGCCGCTGGCCGTGTGCGAATCGGTGCTGGTGGCCTCGCCCGCCTACCTGGACGCGGCAGGGCGGCCGCAGACACCGGCCCAGTTGCAGGCCCACCGCTGCCTGGGCCATATGCGCGTGGGCCGCAATGTCTGGCAATTGGCGCGGCGTGACGATGAGAGCGATGAGCAGCAGATCGCCGTCACCACCTGGTTCAACGCCAACGAAGCCACCGTGCTGGCCGCCGCTGCCGTCGAGGGTGCGGGCATCGCCTTCCAGCCCACCTACCTGGTCCAGCCCATGCTGAAGGCCGGCCAGCTGGAGCTGGTGCTGCCGGACTGGCGCCCGCAGCCGCTGACCGTGCATGCGCTGTACAGCTCCCGCCGCCACCTGCCGGTGGCCGTGCGCGCGCTGCTGGATTTTCTCGTGCAGCGCTTCGAGGGCGCGCGCTGGTAGCAGGGGCGTAAAAAAGCCGCCTTGCGGCGGCTTGTGGGATGCAAGTGTGCGATTTTCTGGCCCATGGCGTCGCGTGCTTGGCGGGCGCGTCCCATGCCAGGGACGCCGAGCAAGGGCCGCCCCGCAGCGAGGGCGTCGTCCCCCTCCCTCGCGAAGCGAGTAGAGAGGGGGAAGCGGCGTCAGCCGCTCAGGGGGTGTAGGTCATTCCTTGCCGCCCAATTGGGGCAGGGCGGTGCTGGTGCCCAGCGACAGCAGGCCGGCCTTGGAGTAGATGGCCAGCTTGTCGCGCGTGTCCATCAGGTCCAGGTTGCGCATGGTCAGCTGGCCAATGCGGTCGGCGGGGCTGAAGGGCGCGTCCTCGACCTTTTCCATCGACAGGCGCTCGGGAGCGTAGGTCAGGTTGGGCGATTCGGTGTTCAGGATGGAGTAGTCGTTGCCGCGGCGCAGTTCCAGCGTCACGGTGCCGGTCACGGCGCGGGCCACCCAGCGCTGGGCGGTTTCGCGCAGCATGATGGCCTGCGGGTCGAACCAGCGGCCCTGGTACAGCAGGCGGCCCAGGCGCAGGCCGTTGATGCGGTACTGCTCGATGGTGTCCTCGTTGTGGATGCCGGTCACCAGGCGCTCGTAGGCGATGTGCAGCAGGGCCATGCCGGGGGCTTCGTAGATGCCGCGGCTCTTGGCTTCGATGATGCGGTTCTCGATCTGGTCGCTCATGCCCAGGCCGTGGCGGCCGCCGATGCGGTTGGCTTCCAGGAACAGCTCCACGGGGTCGGCGATTTCCTTGCCGTTGATGGCCACGGGGCGGCCTTCGTCAAAGGTCACCGACACTTCCTCGGCCTTGACCTCGACTTCGGGCTTCCAGAACGCCACGCCCATGATGGGGTTGACGATACGGATGCCGCTGTTCAGGAACTCCAGGTCCTTGGCCTCGTGCGTGGCGCCCAGCATGTTGCTGTCGGTCGAGTAGGCCTTCTCGGCGCTCATCTTGTAGCCGAAGCCTTCCTTGGTCATGAAGGCCGACATCTCGGCGCGACCGCCCAGCTCGTCGATGAAGGTCTGGTCCAGCCAGGGCTTGTAGATCTTCAGAGCGGGGTTGGTCAGCAGGCCGTAGCGGTAAAAGCGCTCGATGTCGTTGCCCTTGAAGGTCGAGCCGTCACCCCAGATGTTGACGTCGTCTTCCTTCATGGCGGCCACCAGCATGGTGCCGGTCACGGCACGGCCCAGGGGCGTGGTGTTGAAGTAGGTGATGCCGCCCGTGGAGATGTGGAAGGCGCCGGCCTGGATGGCGGCAATGCCTTCGCCGGCCAGCTGCGAACGGCAGTCGATCAGGCGGGCCTGCTCGGCGCCGTACTCCATGGCCTTGCGGGGGATTTCGTCGTAGTCGGCCTCGTCGGGCTGGCCCAGGTTGGCCGTGTAGGCGTAGGGCAGGGCGCCCTTGTTCTTCATCCAGCGCAGGGCAGCGCTGGTGTCCAGGCCGCCCGAGAAGGCGATGCCGACCTTCTGGCCGACGGGAACGTTTTGCAGGATGGTTTCCATACGATGCTTCTCTCAATAACGATGGCGGCTGGCGTGCGGGACGCGGCTGCCGGAAAACACGGAAGGCGCCTGGGCGCCGTCAGGTCGAATGCGTCGGTCTGCTCAGGCGCTCAGGCGCTTAGGCGTAGTGGCAGATGTAGTGGTAGGCCTCGGTCACGCGGATGTCGAACTTGGAGTTCGCAGGCACCTGGAAGGACTCGCCGGCCTTGGAGGTGAGCCACTGGTCCGAGCCGTCGAGCTTGTACTCGCAGGAGCCGGCCACGCATTCCATGATCTCGGCAGCGGCCGTGCCGAAAGTCAGCTGGCTGGGCAGCACCACGCCGGCAGACTTCTTCGTGCCATCGGCCAGCGTGAAGCCGTGGCTGATGCATTTGCCGTCGAAATAGACATTGGCCTTGGTGGTCAGGGTGATGCCAGAGATGGTTTCGGTGGTCATGGAAGCTGGGCAGAGGGTGGACTAAACCGCCCATTTTAGGCCAGCACCCGGCCGCTGCCCGTACGTGCTGGCCGCCGCCATGCAAAAAGCCCCTTGTCGGGGCTTGCGGGGCGAGCGCATGGCGGCCTCAGCGGCGCCAGCCATGGCGGTAGCCGCCGCGCCAGCCGTGATAGCTGGGGCGCGAGGCGTAGTACACGCCGGCAGCAAGGGCTGCGCCAATCACCACGGGCGCCACATAGTCACCGGCCGAATACACCGGTTGCACCGGCTGGGCCGGGTAGTAACCACCGTCGTAGTAATTGTTTTCATAGACCACGGGCGGCGGCACGGGCGTGGTGGAGTACGCGGCCTGGGGCGGCTGGTTGGTGCTGTAGTAACCATTGCTGCCGTAGGCGCCGCTGTTGGCTGCGGGCTGCACGCTCAGTGCGATCCAGTCGCCAGGCGGCGTGGCGGTCCGCGTCGTGTAGTTGCGGCCCGCGTACTCATAGACCACGTCGTAGGCCACGGCGCGGTTCTGGTAGTAGGTCTGGGTGGTGCAGTTGCGCACCGTCTGGTATTGGGGCTGCTGCCCCGAGGCTTCAGCCTGGTTGCCCAGCATGGCGCCGCCAATCACGCCGGCTGCCGTGGCCGCAGCGCGTCCGCCGCCGTGGCCAATGGCGTTGCCCACCACGCCGCCCGCCAGCGCACCCAGCACGGCGCCCGCGCCCGAGGTGCTGCGCTGGCCCGAGTAGACGTTCTCATCGCGGCAGACCTGCTGGGGCACGGCCACCTGTTGCGTCACCGCGGTCACGGAAAGCACCCGGCCTTGCTCCTGGGCCAGGGCTACGGTGGCGGTCGTGGCCGCCAGCGTCAAAAGAACCAGGGATTTCATGATTGCACTCCTGTTGCGTTGGCGGTACTTCCTGCCAGGCTCCATGCAAGTGTATTCCTCGGGCCCGAAAAGCAGTTTGCGGCCGCGTAAATCCACGTAATAAGCTGTTCCAGGCTTGACGGCAATGTTAGCGCTTGCCCTCGTGGGCCAGCTCTGCCCAGGTATCGGGCGCAAAACCCACGGTGATGCGGCCCTGCGGCCATTGGACGACCGGGCGCTTGATGACGCTGGGCTGCTGCTGCATGAGGGCTGCGGCACCGGCCGCATCCTGGGCGCCGGCCTGGGTGTCGGCGTCGAGCTTGCGCCAGGTCGTGCCCTGGCGGTTGAGCAGCTTTTCCCAGCCCACGGCCTGCATCCAGGCAGGCAGTTGCGCGGCAGGGACGCCCTGTTTCTTGAAGTCGTGGAATTCGTAGGCGATGCCCTGGTCGGCAAGCCAGGCGCGGGCCTTCTTGACGGTGTCGCAGTTGGGAATGCCGTAGAGCGTCACAGTGTTTGAGGTGGTCATGATTGGTTGCAGTTGCCGCAGTCCGCGGATGGCGAGGACCCCATAAGGACACTGTCCCTGGGTAACAATAGCGCGCAGTATGCACACCTCATTTCCCACATTGGATGCATGGCTCGCATATTGCGAGCGCCTGCACCCCAAGAATATCGCGCTGGGCCTGGATCGCGTGCGCGAAGTCGCCCAGCGCCTGGACCTGCGTTTCGACTGCCCCGTGATCACGGTGGCGGGCACCAATGGCAAGGGCTCGACCTGCGCCATGCTGGAGGCCGTGGCGCTGCAGTCGGGCTTTCGCCCCGGCGTCTACACATCGCCGCATCTGGTGCATTTCGAGGAGCGCTGCCGCGTGGGCGGCGAGATCGTGAAGGCAGCCGAGCTGCTGCCGCAGTTCGAGGCCGTGGAGCAGGCGCGCGTGCAGGGCACGGAAGTGGCGCTCACCTATTTCGAATTCACCACGCTGGCCATCCTGCGGCTGATGAGCCAGTCCAGGCTGGATGTGGCGATTCTCGAGGTGGGCCTGGGCGGGAGGCTGGATGCCACGAACGTGATCGATGCCGATTGCGCCGTCATCACCAGCATCGACATCGACCATGTGGAATTCCTGGGCCCGGACCGCGAGAGCATCGGCCGCGAGAAGGCCGGCATCATGCGCGCCGGCCGGCCGGTGGTGGTCAGCGATCCCATGCCGCCGCAAAGCGTGCTGGACCATGCACAGGCCATTGGCGCCGATCTCTGGCGCCTGGGCCAGGACTTCAACTTCTCGGGCGACAAGCAGCAGTGGGGCTGGGCCGGACGCGGGCGGCGCTATGCGGGCCTGGCCTATCCGGCGCTGCGCGGCGCCAACCAGCTGGTCAATGCATCGGGTGCGCTGGCCGCGCTCGAAGCCATTCGCAGCCGCCTTCCGGTCACGGCCCAGGCCGTGCGCACGGGGCTGGCCATGGTCGAGCTGCCGGGGCGTTTCCAGATCATTCCGGGCCAGCCCACGCTGGTGCTGGACGTGGCGCACAACCCGCATTCGGTGGCGGCGCTGACGGCCAACCTCGACGCCATGGGTTACTTCCCCTGCACGCATGCGGTGTTCGGCGCCATGCACGACAAGGACCTGGCGCCCATGCTGGGCAGAATCGCACCGCTGATCGACCGGTGGTACCTGACCGACCTGCCCACGCCGCGTGCCGAAAGCGCCGAAGTGCTGCGCCAGAAGATCGAAGCCCTGCCGCCCGCACCCGGCGTGCCCCGCGAGCTGTCGGTGGCCACCTTCGCAAACCCGCAGCTGGCGCTGGATGCAGCGGTTCTGGCCGCAGGTCCCACTGATAGAATCGTGGTCTTTGGCTCGTTCTTCACGGTGGGCGGCGTGCTGCAGGACGGCCCGCCCCGGCTGAACGCCAAGCATCTGGGCACCTGAATCCAGTGATCCGCACCGCAGGCGGCCATCGTGGCCGCTGTGGTGGCCGATATGAACGAGTCCGCACTCCATGGCATTTTTCAATTTTCGTTGGCCCGGCAAAAAAGACGACGGTGATTCGTCGTCCGCATCGAGGCGGCCCACACGGCTGGGACAGGCGGAAAGCGTCGATGTCATGCGCCGCCGGGCGCGTCACCGCCTCATCGGCGCTGCCGTGCTGGTCCTGGCCGGCGTGGTGGGTTTCCCCCTGCTGTTCGACACCCAGCCGCGTCCGATTCCCGTAGACATCCCCATCGAGATTCCTGACCGCGACAAGGTTGCGCCCCTGGTCGTGCCCGGCGCCAATGCCGTGGACGCCCATTCGCATGGCGCGGCTGCGCCGACGGGCCGCGTGTCGGCCCAGGCCTCGCTGGGTGCCGATGAGGAAGAGGTTCCCATGGGCAGGCCTTCGACGCCGTCCGTGCCGTCCGTGCCTGTGGCGCCTCCCGTTTCCCAGGTGGCTCCGGTCAAGCCTGAAGCAAAGCCGGAGCCCAAGCCCGCCACCAAGCCTGAGACCAAACCCGAACCCAAGCCGGAACCCAAGCCCAAGCCTGAGCCGGCCAAACCCGAGCACAAGCCGGAGCCCAAGCCCGAGCCGAAACCCGAGCCCAAGCCAAAGCCCGAACCCAAGCCCGAGCCGTCCAGGAGCGACGATGCCGCGCGTGCCCGTGCCCTGCTGGAAGGACGCAGCGCGCCCGCCGCTTCAACGGCGGCCGCAGCGACGGACGAACGCTTCATCGTGCAGGTCGGTGCCTTCTCCGACGCCGGCAAGGCCCAGGAAATCCGCGCCAAGCTGGAGCTGGCGGGCCTGAAGACATTCACGCAGGTGGTGGACACCAAGGACGGCAAGCGCACGCGGGTGCGTGTGGGCCCGTTCAACGGCCGGGCCGAAGCCGACAAGGCGGCGGCGCGCGTCAAGGGCCAGGGCCTGCCGGCGTCGGTGATCAAGCTCTGACGCGGTGACGTACATCTTGCAAAGCAGCACGGGCGCACAGAAATAGCGTATGTCCACGGTGGACTGGGTTTTGCTGGCCTGCGTGCTGGCCTCGATGCTGCTTGGCGCCTGGCGCGGGCTGGTGTACGAGGTACTGTCTCTGCTGGGCTGGCTGGTGGCCTTTGTCGTGGCCCGCATCTGGGCGGCAGACGTGGCGCTGTGGCTGCCCATGCAGGACTGGGACATGCAGCTGCGCTACGCCGCAGGCTTTGTGCTGTTGTTCGTGCTGGCGCTGTTCGGCTGGGGCCTGGTGTCCTGGCTGTCGCGCCGGCTGATCGAGGCGGTGGGCCTGAGGCCCGTGGACCGCACGCTGGGCGCGCTGTTCGGCGTGCTGCGCGGGGCGCTGCTGGCCCTGGTGGCAACGATGGTGATCAGCTACACGCCGCTGCACCAGGGGCAGTGGTGGCAGGATTCAGCCTTGGCGCCATGGCTGATGCAGGCGCTGGCTGTGGTTTTGCCACAGCTGCCGCAGGAATGGGGACGCTATCTGCCGGCTGCATGACAAGGCGCTGCAGCGCAGGAGTCGGCTGGCAGAAACAGTTTGGATAGAGAAATCGGGCGCAGGCGTGGCCAATGGGTGGCTGCTACGGCCCAGACAGCGAAGGGCGACCTTCGCAAACGGATGGAACGCAACTATGTGTGGAATCGTTGGTGTAGTCAGCACCGCGCCCGTGAATCAACTGATCTATGACGCCCTGCTGCTGCTGCAGCACCGTGGCCAGGATGCCGCAGGCATCGTGACCCAGCAGGAGCGCAAGTTCTTCATGCACAAGGCCAAGGGCATGGTGCGCGACGTGTTCCGCACCCGCAACATGCGTGCCCTGCCGGGCACGGTGGGCCTGGGTCAGGTGCGCTACCCGACGGCCGGCAACGCGACCAGCGAGGAAGAGGCCCAGCCCTTCTACGTGAACGCGCCCTTCGGCATCGTCATGGTGCACAACGGCAACCTCACCAATGCCAAGCAGCTGCGCGAGGAGCTGTCGGACACCGACCACCGCCACACCAACACCGAGAGCGACTCCGAAGTCCTGCTCAACGTGCTGGCCCACGAGCTGGCCCGCGCCAGCAGTGGCGCGCCGCTCAAGAGCGAAGACGTGTTCCAGGCCGTCAGCGCCGTGCACAAGCGCATCAAGGGCTCGTATGCGGTGATCGCGCTGATCGCCGGCTACGGCCTGCTGGCCTTCCGCGACCCGTTCGGCATCCGTCCCTTGTGCATGGGCCGCGGTGCCGACGGCTCGGTGATGCTGGCCAGCGAGTCCGTGGCCCTGGAAGGCACGCTGCACCAGCTCGAGCGCGATGTCGCCCCGGGCGAGGCCGTGTTCGTGCACAGCGACGGCCAGGTCGAAACCCGCCAGTGCGCTGAAAAGAGCGAGCTGCACCCCTGCGTGTTCGAGTACGTGTACCTGGCCCGCCCGGACTCCGTGCTGGATGGCATCTCCGTCTACCAGGCCCGCCTGAACATGGGCGAGACGCTGGCCAAGCGCGTGGTCTCCACCGTGCCGCCCAACGAGATCGACGCCATCATCCCGATTCCCGAATCCAGCCGCCCCAGCGCCATGCAGCTGGCCCAGCTGCTGGGCATTCCGTACCGCGAAGGCTTCGTCAAGAACCGCTACGTGGGCCGGACCTTCATCATGCCGGGCCAGTCCTCGCGCAAGAAATCGGTGCGCCAGAAGCTCAACGCCATCGGCAGCGAGTTCAAGGGCCGCAAGGTGCTGCTGGTGGATGACTCCATCGTGCGCGGCACCACCTCCAAGGAAATCGTGCAGATGGCGCGTGATGCCGGTGCCGTCAAGGTCTACCTGGCCTCGGCAGCGCCTCCGGTGCGCCATCCCAACGTCTACGGCATCGACATGCCCACGCGCGCCGAACTGGTGGCGCATGGCCGCACGGTCGAGGAAATCCGCCAAGTTATCGGTGCCGACGCGCTGATCTACCAGGATGTGGCCGCCATGAAGCAGACCGTGGGCAAGATCAACCCGCAGGTGCAGGGCTTCGAGGCCTCGTGCTTCGATGGCGTCTACATCACGGGCGACATCTCCGAGGACGAAGTCACGGCACTCAATGAAGGCCGCAACCGCGGCGGCGAGGAAGAGTCCAGCGACGCCTCGCGCCTGTCCCTGCCCAACGCCCAGGAAGCCTGAGCCCGAGTCCGAGCCTGAGTCCGAGTGATTGGGCTTCAGTGACAATACGGGGGCGGGCCTGAGGCCCGCCCTTTTTTGACAAATGAGCTAAAAGCGCTGGTGCTGGAGGGCTGCAGGCTGCAACGCCCAGCAAGTCCCCAGGTGACAAGTGTTTCTAGCTCCTTTTTTCCGGGCACCGCCGCCATCGGCGGGCCGCGCCCGACCCCAAGGACCATCAACGTGACGAACAAGACACTTCCCGAAGGCCTGCATCCCGATACGCTGGCCCTGCGCGTGGCCGTGGAACGAAGCCAGTGGGGCGAGCACAGCGAAGCCCTGTACATGACCAGCAGCTTCGTGCAGCCCGACTGCGCAACGGCAGCGCGCCGCTTCGCCAACGAAGAGCCCGGCTACACCTACAGCCGCACCTCCAACCCCACGGTGACCAGCTTCGAGCAGCGCCTGGCCGCCATGGAAGGCACGGAATGCGCCGTGGCCACGTCCACCGGCATGTCGGCCATCTTGCTGGTGGCGCTGACCACGCTCAAGGCGGGCGACCATGTGATCTGCTCGCAGTCCATGTTCGGCTCCACCATCAAGCTGCTGGGCGGCGAGATGGCGCGCTTCGGCATCGAGACCAGCTTTGTCTCGCAGACCGATGTGCAGGCCTGGAAGGCCGCCATCCGTCCCAACACGCGATTGCTGTTCGCCGAGACGCCGACCAACCCGCTGACCGACCTGTGCGACATCGCCGCGCTGGCCGAACTGGCGCACGCCCATGGCGCGCTGCTGGCGGTGGACAACAGCTTTGCCTCGCCCGCGCTGCAGCGGCCCGCCCAGTTCGGTGCCGACCTGGTCGTGCACTCCGGCACCAAGCTGCTGGACGGCCAGGGCCGCGTCATGTCGGGCGCGGTCTGTGGCACGACGGCGCTGGTGGACAAGGTCATGGGCACCTTCCTGCGCAGCGGCGGCCTGAACCTGGCGCCGTTCAACGCCTGGGTGGTGCTCAAGGGTCTGGAGACGCTGTCCCTGCGCGTCAAGGCGCAAAGCGCCGCCGCGCTGGAGCTGGCCACCTGGCTGGAGGCCCATCCCAAGGTCGCCCGTGTCTACTACCCGGGCCTGGCCAGTCACCCGCAGCACGAGCTGGCCATGCGCCAGCAAAACGGCATGGGCGGCGGCGTGCTGTCCTTCGACGTGGTGGGCGAGGGCGCCGAACAGCTGCGCGCCAATGCCTTCCATGTAGCCGACAGCACCCTGGTGTGCTCGATCACGGCCAACCTGGGCGACGTCAAGACCACCATCACCCACCCGGCCAGCACCTCGCATGGCCGCCTGAGCGAAGAGCAGCGCCGTGCCGCCGGCATCGGCCAGGGCCTGCTGCGCATCTCCGTCGGACTGGAATACCTGGGCGACATCAAGAACGATCTGTCCCGCGGACTGGATACCCTGCAATGACACAAAAAGTACGAACCCGTTTTGCCCCGTCTCCCACGGGCTTCATCCACCTGGGCAACATCCGCTCGGCCCTGTATCCCTGGGCCTTCGCACGCGCCACGGGTGGTGATTTCATCCTGCGCATCGAAGACACCGACGTGGAGCGTTCCACCCAGGCCTCGGTGGACGTGATCATCGAAGGCATGGCCTGGCTGCAGCTGGACCATGACGAAGGTCCGTTCTATCAAATGCAGCGCATGGACCGCTACAAGGAGGTGCTGGCAGGCCTGCAGGCCTCGGGCCATGTCTACCCCTGCTACATGAGCGTGGAAGAACTCGACGCCCTGCGCGAGCGCCAGATGGCCAACAAGGAAAAGCCGCGCTACGACGGCACCTGGCGCCCTGAAGAAGGCAAGGTGCTGCCGCCCGTGCCCGAAGGCGTGCGCCCCGTGCTGCGCTTCAAGACGCCGCAGGGCGGCGTCGTGGCCTGGGAAGACAAGTGCAAGGGCCGTATCGAGTTCCAGAACAGCGAGCTGGACGACCTTGTGATCGCGCGCCCCGATGGCACGCCCACCTACAACTTCTGCGTCTGCGTGGACGATATGGACATGGCCATCACCCATGTCATCCGTGGCGACGACCACGTCAACAACACGCCGCGCCAGATCCACATCTTCGAGGCGCTGGGCGCCAGCGTGCCCGTGTTCGCCCACCTGCCCACCGTGCTCAATGAGCAGGGCGAGAAGATGAGCAAGCGCAACGGCGCCAAGGCCGTCACCCAGTACCGCGACGAAGGCTACCTGCCCGACGCCATGGTCAACTACCTGGCCCGCCTGGGCTGGAGCCACGGCGATGACGAAATCTTCAGCCGCGCCCAGTTCCTGGAGTGGTTCAACCTCGACCACCTGGGCCGCAGCGCAGGCCAGTTCGACGAGGCCAAGCTGCGCTGGGTCAATGCCCAGCACCTGAAGGCCCTGGACGATGCGGCCCTGGCAGAGCTGGTGCGCCCCTTCGTGCTCAAGACCGGCCTGGACCAGGCCCTGCTCGATGCCGATGACCGCCTGCCGCGCATCTGCGCCCTGTTCAAGGACCGCTGCGAAACCCTGGTCGATCTGGCCGGCTGGGTGCGCCTGTTCTATGTGGACGCCTTCGACCGCAACGCCGAAGACCTGGCCAAGCATGTGACCGACGCCGTGGCGCCCGCCCTGGACGCCTTCGCCGAAGGCATCGCCTCGGTGGAGTGGAGCAAGGAAGCCATTGCCGCTTTGATCAAGGAAGTGCTCAAGGCCCAGGGCCTGAAGATGCCGCAACTGGCCATGCCGGTGCGCGTGCTGACGCTGGGCACGGCGCACACGCCTTCGGTGGACGCGGTGCTGGAGCTGCTGGGTCGTGAAAAAATTCTGGCCCGTTTGAAAAACCGCTAAAAACCTGTCTATAATTCGAGTCTCTGATGCAAACGCAGCAACTAACAAGAAGCAGCGATTGCAGCATGAAGGGGGTATAGCTCAGCTGGGAGAGCGCTTGCATGGCATGCAAGAGGTCATCGGTTCGATCCCGTTTACCTCCACCAAAAATTGAGACTTGAGTATTTACGCAAGTTCTAGGATTGACCCTATCGTCTAGAGGCCTAGGACATCACCCTTTCACGGTGAGTACCGGGGTTCGAATCCCCGTAGGGTCGCCAAGTTTGCAGCACTTGGCTCGAAAGAGCGCAAAAGCTGTCTGCCAGGAGTGGTAGTTCAGTTGGTTAGAATACCGGCCTGTCACGCCGGGGGTCGCGGGTTCGAGTCCCGTCCACTCCGCCAAAATTTGCCGCTTGGTATGTAAGCGCCTTTGAAAAACGAAGGCGCTTTTTTATCGGCGGATCATAGGCTGTGACCCTATCGTCTAGAGGCCTAGGACATCACCCTTTCACGGTGAGTACCGGGGTTCGAATCCCCGTAGGGTCGCCAAGTTTGCAGCACTTGGCTCGAAAGAGCGCAAAAGCTGTCTGCCAGGAGTGGTAGTTCAGTTGGTTAGAATACCGGCCTGTCACGCCGGGGGTCGCGGGTTCGAGTCCCGTCCACTCCGCCAGTATCGGATTTTTGGGGGTATAGCTCAGCTGGGAGAGCGCTTGCATGGCATGCAAGAGGTCATCGGTTCGATCCCGTTTACCTCCACC
>NZ_LFJT01000077.1:0-27649 GCF_001682645.1 Delftia sp. JD2 | reverse complement strand
CGGCTGGCCCGCCAGCTCCACGAAGCGCGCGTGAAAGCGCTGGGCGCTCATGTGGCACAGGGCGGCCAGCCGGGCCGTGGGCCAGTCCTCGTGCAGCGCGGCCTGCACCTGCGCGGCCAGCCCTTGCAGGTCCAGCCCCCGGCGCGCCAGCAGGCCGGGCGCCTGCAGCACCTGGGCCAGCTGCTCTGTGGCCGGGCCTTCCGACTCCCGGCCGCGCAGGGCCGGTGGCACGGAAAAGCGCCGCATCCGGTCCAGCCCCGGGCCGCTGGGCGCATCGATGACGAACACGCGCGAGCGCGGCGCCGCCAGGTAGCCGTGGTCCACGCCGGCGGGGATGAGCATGCCGCTGACGGCGTCCACAAAGGCGCTGCGCCCGCCCACCTCCAGCTCCATGCGGCCCTGCAGGGCATAGAGGATCTGCGCATGGCCGTGGGCGTGGGCCTGGTGCTCGCCGCTGTAGCTGCGCACCGAGCTGTGCGGCGCGAAGGCGGTATCGGTGGCATCGGCCGCGCCGTCTTGCGCGGCGGCATCGCTGTGGAGGGAAGAGAGGGTGTAGGCCATGGCGGCATCCTGTGCCCGCGATGGTAGCGCGCGCCAGTCCGCGCCACCATGGGCCCGATAATGGCCGCAGCCTGCCGCAGCACAACATGACCGAGCCGTCCACCACCACCCCCTCCGCCCCCTCCACCGCCGCCGAAACGCCCCGCCGCAGCTGGGGCCAGACCCTGCGCGTCTATGCCGAGCCGGCCAGCCTGCGCATGCTGGCCCTGGGTTTTTCGGCAGGCCTGCCGCTGCTGCTGGTGCTGGGCACGCTGTCGTTCTGGCTGCGCGAGGCCGGCGTGGACCGCACCACCATCGGCTACCTCAGCTGGGTGGGCCTGGCCTATGCCTTCAAGTGGGTCTGGTCGCCGCTGGTGGACCGCATGCCGCTGCCGCTGCTCACGCGCTGGCTGGGGCGGCGGCGCGGCTGGCTGCTGTTCGCGCAGATGCTCATCGTCGCCGGGCTGTGCGGCATGGCGTTCAATGATCCGCGCGTCTCGCTCACGCCGCTGGTGTGGTGCGCGCTGGCCGTGGCCTTCGGCTCGGCCACGCAGGACATTGCGCTGGACGCCTACCGCATCGAATCGGCCGACACCGAGCGCCAGGCCGCGCTGGCCGCCACCTACCAGACCGGCTACCGGCTGGCCATGATCTGGGCCGGCGCCGGCGTGCTGTGGCTGGCCGCCCGCGCCGAGGTGGCGGGCACGGCGGGCTACCAGAGCGGCGCCTGGCAGGTGGCCTACCTGGCCATGGCCGCCTCCATGGCCGTGGGCATGCTGACCGTGCTGCTCTCGCCGGAACCGGTGCCACGCCCGCTGGCGCCTGCCCGCAACGCGGCCGAGTGGCTGCACAGCGCGCTGGTCGAGCCCTTTGCCGACTTCCTGGGCCGCTACCGCTGGCAGGCGCTGCTGGTGCTCGGCCTGATCGCCATCTACCGCATCAGCGACGTGGTCATGGGCATCATGGCCAACCCCTTCTACGTGGACATGGGCTTCACCAAGGACGAGGTGGCCGCCGTGACCAAGGTGTACGGCGTGATCATGACGCTGGCGGGCGCCTTCCTGGGCGGGGCGCTGGCCATGCGCTGGGGCGTGATGCGCGTGCTGATGCTGGGCGCCGCGCTGTCGGCCGCCACCAACCTGCTGTTCGCCTGGCTGGCCACGCGCGGCCATGACGTGAATGCGCTGGTCTGGGTGGTGAGCGCGGACAACCTGGCCGGCGGCATCGCCTCGGCGGCCTTCATCGCCTACCTGTCGGGGCTGACCAATGTGCAGTACTCGGCCACGCAGTACGCGCTGTTCAGCTCCATGATGCTGCTGGCGCCCAAGTGGCTGGCCGGCTTCTCGGGCGCCTTTGTCGATGCGCATGGCTACGTGAGCTTCTTCCAGGCCACGGCCCTGCTGGGCCTGCCCGTGCTGGTGCTGATCGCGCTGGCCTCGCGCGTGCATGCGGTGCGGCCCGCGCAACGCGGCAGTTGAGCGGCTGTCCGCAGGCTGCGCTGTTTTACCGAACTTTACGCAAGCGACAAGCACGGCTGACCGGGCGCTGCGAGCATCGTCGCAATACGACGCCAGGCCCCAGCATGAATACACTGCCCTCCATGAGTACGCACCATCTTCTGATGATCGAAGACGACACCCGCCTCGCGCAGATGGTGGGTGACTACCTGGGCAACAACGGCCTGCAGGTCACGCACATGGGTGATGCCCGCAGCGGCCTGGAGCAGCTGCAGCCCGCCGACGGCGTGCCGGGCGCCGACCTGCCCGACCTCGTCATCCTCGACCTCATGCTGCCCGACATGGACGGCCTGGAGGTCTGCCGGCGCATCCGCGCCCTGCCCGGCCCCGCAGCCCAGGTGCCGGTGCTGATGCTCACGGCCAAGGGAGACCCCATGGACCGCATCATCGGCCTGGAGATCGGCGCCGACGACTACCTGCCCAAGCCCTTCGAGCCGCGCGAGCTGCTGGCGCGCATCCGCGCCATCCTGCGCCGGCGCGGCGGCGGCGGCGAGGGCTCGGCCGCAGGCCAGCCGACCACGGCACTGCGCTTCGGCAGCCTGGAGATCGACCGCGACGCGCGCAGCGTCACCGTGGCGGGCCAGCCCTGCGAGCTGACCTCCTACCAGTTCGACCTGCTGGTCACGCTGGCCGAGCGCGCGGGCCGCGTGCTCACGCGCGACCAGATCATGGAGGCCGTGCGCGGCCGCGAGCTGGAGGCCTTCGACCGCTCCATCGACGTGCACATGGGCCGCATCCGCGCCGCCATCGAGGCCGACCCCAAGGCGCCCAAGCGCATCCTCACGGTGCGCGGCGTGGGCTACGTCTTCGCCAAGCAACAAGACTAGCCAAGCGAATGAAGCTGCTGTCCCTCTTCTCCCAGCGCCTGTACCTGCGCATCTGGCTGGCCGTGGTGGGCGGCGTGGCCGTGCTCACGCTGACGGTGGCCTGGGCCTGGCAGATCGCGGCCGAGCAGAACGCGCAGAACGTGCAAAGCGCCAGCTCGCCGCCCTCGCGCGACGTGGCCATGCGCGATGCGGACGGCAAGGTCATCGCCCAGGGCCGCGCCCGGCGCCTGCCCGGCCCGCCTGAAGAGGGCCTGCGCTTCGAGATCGAAGGCACGGACGGCCAGACCTACATGCTGCACATGGCGCCGCGCCCGCCGCGCGGCGACCGCCCGCCGCACGACGGCGCAGCCGCCTTCTGGCTGCGCCCGCCCTTCGGCTTTCTGTGGCTGCTGGGCCTGGTGGGCGTGGCCGTGGCCGTGGGCGTGTTCCCCATCATCCGCCGCCTGCTCAAGCGGCTGGAGAACCTGCAGCGCGGCGTCAAGCGCTTTGGCGAGGGCGACCTGTCGGTGCGCGTGCCCGAGCACGGCAGCGACGAGGTGGCCGACCTGGCCCACCAGTTCAACGCCGCCGCCGCGCGCATCGAGACCCTGGTGACCTCGCACAAATCGCTGCTGGCCAATGCCTCGCACGAGCTGCGCTCGCCGCTGACGCGCATCCGCATGGGCCTGGAATTCATGGGCGACGACCCGGCCAGCGCCCGCGCGCGCGCCGAGATCCAGCGCAACATCAGCGAGCTGGACCAGCTGGTGGACGAGATCCTGCTGGCCAGCCGGCTGGAGACCTATGAGGGCGACGTGGGCACGATCGAGCCCGTGGACCTGATCGGCCTGGCCGCCGAGGAATGCGCGCGCGTGGATGCCGACCTGGACCTGCAGTCCACCGACGCGCTGGAAGTGCCCGGCATCTCCAAGCTGCTGCGCCGCGCCGTGCGCAACCTGCTGGAGAACGCGCGCCGCTACAGCCAGGGCGCCATCACGCTGGAGCTGGCGCGCCAGGACGCCATGGCCGAGATCCGCATCTGCGACCACGGCCCCGGCGTGGCGCCGGCCCACCGCGAGCGCATCTTCGAGAAGTTCTTCCGCCTGCCCGGCGCCAGCGAGCGCTCGGGCGGCGTGGGCCTGGGCCTCGCCCTGGTGCGCTCCATCGCCCAGCGCCACGGCGGCAGCGTGCACTGCGAAGGCCGCGCCGACGGCCAGCCGGGCGCCTGCTTCGTGCTGCGGCTGCCGCTGGCCTGAGCTGCCGCCTGCGGCTCAGCCGCGCCGGTGCTGCCACTCCACACGTTCCACAAGATCCCTGAGCAGGTCGAAATGCCAGCGGGTGCGCTTGAGCAGGCGGCCGTAGCGCGAGCGGGGGAAGCGGTAGGCGCCATCGGCCAGTTCGATGGCGCAGGACGCCAGGTGCCACTGCTGCTCGAACGCCTGGTGGCTGTCCGGCGGGTCGGCGCGCATGCGGCGTATGTGCGCCAGCGCCAGCTCCACCGCGCATTCCACGTCGAACTGGCGGGCCTTGCGGTCGGGCTTTTTGCCACAGACCTCGGCCAGGGTGACCAGCCTCCCCTCGATGACGACCAGACAGACATGCATGGCCTGCCACGCGCTGGGCCAGTCGGAAGGCCTTGCGGCTTGCGACCGCTTGGGCAAAGGCTGCGCCTGCACTGCCGCGTCGGCAGTGTTTTTGCGGGATGTCATGGGGTCAGCCCTCCTGTCGGAAAAGGCCGGACAAGGTGAATACGTTCATAGCTGCAGCTCCTGGTTGAGACTGAAGAACCACGCGCTGCGTTTCTACGCACAACGGGTGGAGTGTGGCGGTTAGAAACATGGAACCAGCCATGCGGACATCCTTACGGGTAGCCCCCACCACACCCCATAACTTGCGGACGTGCGCAAGCGCACATCCTGAAATTGGGTATGACAAAGCCCCGCTTTACGGTGGGGGCTGCACGCTGGTTCAAAGGTGTTTCTACGCACCGGGCCTTTCGGCTTGCGGCCAGTTTAACGGGGCCAGGGCGGGCCGGCCAGCCGAGCCCTGGCAGCCATACCCGTTTGATCGCTGGCTGTGCGGTGCGTGCAGTGCTCGGCGACGGGTCAGCCAAGCGTTTTTGTCCTCGAGTACACCCTCAGATTCCGGTTTTCGCCAAACCCATGCCGCTGCAAAAGCAGGGCAGCCTGAGGATTGAGGGCCTCTGCATAAATGGTGGTGTGGCCAATATCCTGCAGGAATTTCTGCATGAGGAGCCTGCCGATACCCCGCCGCTGCAGCCCGGGGTCCACGACGATTTCACTGAGGTGCGTGACCATGGCGCCGTCGGTGAAGCCGCGCAGGAAGCCGACAGCACCGCTGGTGGTCGTCGCCAGCAGGTAGTAGGAGGCACTGTACATCTGACGAAGCAGGCCTTCCGGATAGCTGCTGCCCCAGCCATTGGAGACGTATATCTTCTCTATATCTTTGAAATACGCATCGATATTGTCCTGGCGCTTCAGGATGGCGTAGTCCTGGTGCATATGCATCTCCCCCATTCAAACGCAATCCCACGATGATGGTGCACCGGATCGGGCACATCGTCGCAGACAGCTCTGGCTCGCCATGGAAGGCGATGAGCGGGATTCAGCCCCGCAGGTAGCGGTCGGCGATGCTGCCGGGCACGTAGAGGCCGCGCTCCAGGTAGAAGTCCAGCTTCTTGCGGTCGGGGGCGCGCAGCTTGATCAGCGGCACGGGCGCCTGTTCGGCGCGCGAGAACATCAGGCGGATCTTGAGCGGGGTGCGGCCCCAGTTACCCTGCACGTGCAGGAAGAAGGGGCCGTCCTCGGCCTTGGCCAGCCGCAGCCGGTAGCTGCCACCGGCGCGCAGCACGCGCTGCATGGCCAGGTGCATGCTGAGGTAGGCGGGCATGTCGATGCCCTGGCGCAGTTGCTCGTAATCGCCGGCCTGCTGGAGCTGGGCGATATAGGCCTCGCCCGTCTGCGGCAGGACCTGCTCCACGTATTCCTTGTGCAGTGCGGCGATGAAGGCGCTGCCCGGGGGCGCGGCCATGAGCCAGTTCTCGACCACGGGCACCTGCGGGTCGCGGGTGTAACGCTCCAGGTAGTAGGCGACCAGGTCGGCGCCGCTGCGTTGCTGCTGCTCCAGCAGCCAGTCCAGTGGCTCGGTGAGGATGGTGCTGGCATCCAGCCAGATGCCGCCATGGCGGTGCAGCAATTCCAGGCGCAGCCAGTCCGAGCGCTTGGCCACGGGCAGCTGCTGCAGGTTGCCGGGCAGCTGCGGCACGTATTGCGGCAGCTGCGCGTCGTTGAGGATGCGCAGGCTGTAGCCGGGGTTCAGGCGGGCCCAGTTGTCAAAGCAACGCTGTATGAGCAGCGGCACCGAGTCGCCATTCCAGTAGGCCCAGATGATGCGGGGTATGGGCGTGGAGACGGGCACGGGCGCCGCAGGCCCGATGTCATGGCTGCGGAAGTCGGGCGCGGGGCCCTGCTCCAGGCGACGTGCGAAGGTGGCGTAGAAGCGGCGCATGCCCGCCGCCAACCATAGCTCGCCCCGGGTTTTCAGTTTCAGGCCGCTCATGCAGGGGCTCCCGGTGTTCCCAGCTGCTGCGCGCGGCGCTCCCAGCTGCGCAGCTTCCATGCGCGCAGCCACCAGCCGCGCCGCAGATAGGCCTGGCGCAGGGCCGGCAGGGACAGCGGGGAGATGCGGCCGAAGTCCGCCAGGAACTGCTGCGCCAGCGCCTGCCGCTGCGCGGGCGGCATGTCCCGCTGCCGGTCGAGAAAGCGCAGGGCGCCGATGAGGTTGCGCGCGGCCTGGTGCGCCCAGGCGAAGTGCAGGCGCCCGTCGTTGCGCAGCGCATCATCCTGCAGGGCTTGCACGGCCTGCGCCAGGGGCCACAGGGCGGCGGACTGGTCTGCCGCCTTGGCAGGCGTCATGGACGCGAGGATGGAGTTGGCACGCTGCCGGTAGGCCACCCAGGGCTGGGGGTGGTAGTAGAAGCTGGCGCAGCGCAGCGCCATCTGCGGCATGGTCATCATGTCTTCGAAGTAGCGGCCTGCAGGAAAGCGCAGGCCCGCATCCCACAGGCTGCGGCGCGAGATCTTGGACCAGGCATGCAGCTGCCCCGTGCGCAGCAGGCCGGCCAGCAGGGCGCCCCGGTCTTGTGAACATTGCAGCGTGGGGCCCTGGAAGCTGTGCCGGTGCGCCTCGCCGCGCAGGCGGTGCTTGAGGCGCGGGGCCTCGCGCCAGACGGAGAAGTCGCAGAGCACGGCATCGGGCGCATGTTGTTTCACGATGGCCGACAGCCCGGCAATCGCGCCGGGCAGCAGCTTGTCGTCGGAGTCCAGGAACCACAGGTAGTCGCCCGTGGCCGCATCGATCATGGTGTTGCGCGCCGCGCTCAGGCCGGCATTGCGCTCGTGCTGCATGAGCTGCAGGCGGCCGGGCCAGCGCTGGTCCAGCTGCTGCATCAGGGCCCAGGAGCCATCGGTGGAGCAGTCGTCCAGCACCAGCACCTGCACGCCGGCATCGGCCTGGTCCATGACGGACTGCAGGCATTCCTCCAGGTAGGGCAGCACGTTGTAGACGGGCACCAGGATGCTGAGCCAGGTCACGGACGCTCCCCCTGCAGCAGGCGGGCGAACAGGTCTTCGTACTGGCCGGTCATGCGCTGCAGGCTGTAGTGCGACAGGGCTTCCTGCCGCGCGGTGGCGGCCATGCGCACAGCGGCCTCGTCATCCTGCAGCGCCTGCTGCAGGGCGTCGGCCAGCGATTCAGGGTCGGCGTGCGCGGCCAGCAGGCCGTTGTCGCCGGGCCGCACCACTTCCTGCACGCCCACCACGCGGCTGCCCACCACCACGCAGCCCGCCGCCATGCCTTCCAGCAGGGACAGGGGCATGCCCTCGTAGTGCGTGGACAGCACGCAGACGCGGTGCGCACGCAGCAGGCCGGGCACGTCGTTGCACATGCCGATGAATTGCACCTGGTCCTGCAGGCCCAGTTCGGCGCTGAGCCGCTGCGCCGCCTGCTGGGCGCGCGCCTTGCCGCCGCCGGCCAGGGTCAGCGTGGGCTTGAGGCCGCGCTGGCGCAGCACGGCCAGCGCGCGCAGCAAGGTGGCATGGTCCTTTTGCCGCGCAAAGCGCGCGGCCATGACGATGTCCGGGCGGCGCTGCAGCAAGGGTGGCGGCTCCTGCAGATAGGGCTCGGGCCGGATGCCGTTGCTGATGGCCATCAGCTTGGCGGCAGGAAATCCACGGTCCTGCAGACTCTGGCGCACGCCTTCGGAGCAGCCGACGATGGCGGCCGTGCGCTCGGTCAGCCACAGGGCCTGCGCCAGCCGCCAGCGCGTGTAGCGCTCGCGCGAGTTGTGTTCCACATGCACCAGGCAGGGCACGCCGGCCCACAGCGCGGCAAAGCGGCCCCAGAGGTGGTCGCTGAAACCATGGGCAACCACGATGTCCGGCCGAAAGTCCAGGCAGATGCGGCGCAGCTGCCAGACGGTGGCGGCATGGGACCAGCCGGCGACCACGTCGACATCGATGCCGCCGTCGCGCAGCTTCTGCACGCGTTCATCGGAGGTATTGCGCTTGCGCCGCAGCACCAGCCTGGCGTCGAAGCGGCCCGACGCGCGGTGCGCCGACACCAGATCCACCGCCACCTGGGTGGCACCCGAGAAGCCGCCCGTCACGAAGTGCAGCACCCGGGGCCGGGCGGTGGTGGCGCACTCCGTCACCGCACGGCTCCGCTGGCCCTCTCCAGGCCGTGCAGCGATGACCACAGGGCCACCACGAGGAAGACGAAGAAGACGATGCCGCTGTTGTGCACGAAAAATTGCTGTGACATGCCGAACGCCAGGTACATGGCTGGCATCAGGCTGCCCAGGATACGCAGCAGCAGGGCCTCGCGCCAGGGGGTGCTGTCCGCAGGCCACAGCGCCATGCGCCGCCGCGAGGGCCAGAACAGCCACAGCAGCGAGATGAACAGCGCCGCCTGCAGCAGCACGCCCGGCACGCCGAGCTTGACCCAGATGTCCAGGAAGTCGTTGTGGATGAAGTTGTATTCGCGGATGGACTGGCCATAGCTGCCAGCGTCCACGCGCCGGTGCATCTCGTCCACATAGCCCTGCATGCCCCAGCCCAGCAGGGGCTTCTCGCCGATCATCTGCACGGCCAGCCGGTACTGCTCCAGCCGGGTGCCCAGCGAGGTGTTGGAGTTGCCGGCATGAAGGTAGGTGCTCACATCCAGGTAGACCTCATCCACGCGCTCGCTGACGCGCGGGATGAAGGCCATCACGGTGGCCAGCGCCACCACAATTGCAGCGCAGCCCAGCAACAGGCGCCCGAAGTACTGCGGGCGGTACATGCGCACCAGCACCATCAGCATGAAGAACATCGGCAACAGCGCCAGCCACCCGCCGCGCGAGCCCGACAGCAGCGAAGCCAGCGCCCCCAGCGCGGCAGCCGCCAGCACCAGCAGGCGCCAAAGCAGGGAGCGCTGGTGCCAGAAGGACACGGCATAGATGCAGGAGAAGCAGCCCAGCAGCAAGGCCATGTTGCCCCACTGGATGGCATTGGTGTAACCCGTGGCCCGTTCCATGCCCAGCACGCAGACCTGCCACAGGGCCATGAAGCCCGCGCCTGCGCTGCCCAGCGGAATGCCCCACAGGAAGATCCGCGCCGTGGGCGGATAGCACATGGCGAACAGCAGGCTGACCGCGCCCAGGATGAATTTCACGGGCCGGTCGAACTGCCCGGTGCCCCCGTCCAGCACGGACAGGAAGTACCACATCACCGCCATGCCCATGAACAGCGCGACCAGCAGCCAGGTGCCGTTGGACTGCCGGTATCTGACCCAGCGAGGCAGAAAACACAGGGCGCCCAGGACCATGAGGCCGGCGCCATAGGAATAGCCCGAGCGCAGCCACAAGGCCAGCCCGGGCACCAAAATAGCGGCCAGGGTCGTGAGGAGCCCTGGCAGCTTCGACTTGTCAAATCTCATCAAGACCGCAACTTTCTGCCCCAAAATGCGGGCATTCCGCTTTCCATCCGCTCATGAAAAAAATTCCTGCGGTCTTATTCAGGCTGCTCCATCGCTGGGCGGCGCCTTCCAAAATCGGCGCAGATTACACCATGCCTGCGCCCTTGCAGCTGCCCCCATCGCCCCCGGCAGCCGATGGTCTTGCAGCGGAAATCCCGAAAACGATCTGGACGTACTGGAATCACCCGGAGCCCGATGCCTTCGTGCTGTCCTGCATCCAGAGCTGGCGTGTGAACTGCCCCGGATATGCAGTCCATCTGGTACATCCGGGGAACCGGGGTCAGCACGTTCCAGAAGAGGCGCTGCCCGAAAATTTCGCGCGATTATCCCCCACCAAGCAAGCCGACTGGATCCGCTTGTATCTGGTTGCACGCCATGGAGGCTTCTGGCTGGATGCCAGCATTTTGCTGACCCGCTCGCTGGACTGGATGTTGCCTGCCCGAGGTCCGGCCGAGTTCGTCGGCTTTTATCTGGAAGGTTTCACCCAGAACCCTGAATACCCAGTGATTGAAAACTGGCTGTTTGGCGCGCCAGCAGGTTCGTCCTTCGTGACAGCCTGGCAGCAGGAGTTCCACCAAGCGCTGGTCATTGAGGGTACGCAGAAGTACCTGGAACGTGCCCAGGCAGACCCGAGTTGGGAAGCCACTCGACAGGGGATCCCCGACCCAGACTACTTGCTGTGCCATATCGCGGCCCAGCAGGTGCTGCGCCGTCAGACCCATGGCCAACTGGTGCTGTACAAGGCCGAAGACACGGCCTTCATCTACCACCGAGCCCTCCGCTGGAAATGGTATTTGCTCTACCCACAACTGTGCCTGGTGCCAGCGGCTGCCAGCGTTGCCCCTCTGGTCAAGCTGCGTGGAGGCGAACGCCGTCACTTTGCCGAGATGCAGGCACTGCATGGCGGTGCTGTTCCAGGCAGTCTTTGGGACCAGGCTTTGCAATTGCGGCCGGCAGCATCCTGAAACAAAAAAGGCGGGCCGAGGCCCGCTTTGTTCAATGCCCGCCTGCGAAGACTTCGCCGGCTTTCAGGCGGTACAGCGTGCCGCAGTAGGGGCACTTGGCTTCGCCGGTGTGGGCCACGTCCAGGTAGACCTTGGGATGGCTGTTCCACAGCTTCATGTCGGCCTTGGGGCTGGGGCAGAACACGCCGCCCTGGGCGTTGAGGTCCTTGGCCGCCAGTTCGACGGTGGCATTCGTTGTCATGCTTGCTTATCTCTTTCGTGGGTCTCTAGGGATGTTCAGACCCGAGTCAGCCAATGGGCGTACTTGGGGTTGCGGCCGTTGACGATGTCAAAGAAGGCCTGCTGGATCTTTTCGGTGAGAGGGCCGCGGCTGCCCGCGCCGATCTCGATGCGGTCCACCTCGCGGATGGGCGTGACTTCGGCGGCCGTGCCGGTGAAGAAGACTTCGTCGGCGATGTACAGCTCGTCGCGCGTGATGCGCTTTTGCACCACTTCCAGGCCCAGGTCCTTGCAGATGTGCATCACGGTGTTGCGCGTGATGCCGTTGAGCGCGCCGGCCGACAGGTCGGGCGTGTAGACCACGCCATCCTTGATGACGAAGATGTTCTCGCCCGAGCCTTCGGAGACGAAGCCCGAGGCGTCCAGCAGGATGGCCTCGTCGTAGCCGTCGTCCAGTGCCTCGGTGTTGGCCAGGATGGAGTTGGTGTAGTTGCTCACCGCCTTGGCCTGGCTCATGGTGATGTTCACATGGTGGCGCGTGAAGCTGGAGATCTTCACGCGGATGCCGCGCTGCATGCCTTCCTCGCCCAGGTAGGCGCCCCAGGCCCAGGCCGCGACCATCAGGTGGATGGTGTTGCCCTTGGGGGAGACGCCCAGCTTGCGGTCGCCGATCCAGGTCAGCGGGCGCAGGTAGCACGATTCCAGCTGGTTGGCGCGCACGACCTCGACCTGGGCCTGGTTCACCGCTTCCTGGGTGAACGGGATCTGCATGCGCAGGATCTTGGCGCTGTTGAACAGGCGCTTGGTGTGGTCTTCCAGGCGGAAGATGGCCGTGCCCTGTTCGGACTTGTAGGCCCGCACGCCCTCGAATGCGCCGCAGCCGTAGTGCAGCGTGTGGGTCAGCACATGGATCTTGGCATCGCGCCAGTCCACCAGCTGGCCATCCATCCAGATCTTGCCGTCACGGTCGGCCATCGAGGGAACAACGGGGCTCATAGGAACATCCTTGGGGGTATTGAACAGAACACCAACCCGGTATTTTAGGGCGCAGGGGCTGCCTCGGGGGCCGCAGACGCCGGCTCGGGCTCGGGCGTGGGGCGTACCAGGGTCCACTTCATGAGACGGCCACTCTTGAACTCGCAGGTCACATGCGACTGCGTGCCGTCGGTCCAGCGGTAGATCTCGGGCTGCTGGCCCTCCTCGGACAGGCGCTCACCCAGGGAGCGCGTCATGGCCACCACGTGCATCAGCGAGACCTTGGGCTTGAGCTTGACGTTGAGCATGACGGCGCTGCCCACATAGCCCATGGGCCGGTCCGCGGCCTTCCTCATGATGGACATCAGCCGCGTGAAATGCAGCAGCAGCCACATCATGATGCCGCCGCCCACGGCGACCACACCCATCCAGCCATAGGACTGGTGCGCAGCCACCAGCAGTACGAGCAGGCCCAGAGGAATCAGGATATTGCGCAAATTCATGGCGCCGATTGTCTTATGGAGGCGCCGCAGGGCCGCTGCGGACAGTGCGTATGCCCCCGCAATGCGCTCGGCAAGAGTGTCAGCCCATCCCTCGGACGATGTTCATGGCCTCGTCCACGCGTTCGACGGCATGAACGGTCAGACCCGGGATGGCCTTCTTGGGCGCATTGGCCTTTGGTACCACGGCCATGGTGAAGCCCAGCTTGGCCGCTTCCTTCAGGCGCTCCTGGCCGCGCGGCGCGGGGCGCACTTCGCCGGCCAGGCCCACTTCGCCAAAGGCGAGGAATCCCTTGGGCAGGGCGCGGCCACGCAGGCTGGAGGTGATGGAAAGCATGACGGCCAGGTCGGCCGCAGGCTCGCTGATGCGCACGCCGCCCACGGCGTTGACGAACACATCCTGGTCCGCGCATGCCACACCCGCGTGGCGGCTGAGCACGGCCAGCAGCATGGCCAGCCGGTCGCGGTCCAGGCCCACGGACAGGCGCCGGGGCGCGGGGCCGCCCTGATCGACCAGGGCCTGTATCTCCACCAGCATGGGGCGCGTGCCCTCCAGCGTGACCAGCACGCAGGAGCCGGGCACGGGCTCGCTGTGCTGGGACAGGAAGATGGCGCTGGGGTTGGTCACGCCCTTGAGGCCCTTCTCCGTCATGGCGAAGACGCCGATCTCGTTGACGGCGCCAAAGCGGTTCTTGATGGCGCGCACCAGGCGGAAGTTGCTGTGCGTGTCGCCCTCGAAGTACAGCACCGTGTCCACCATGTGCTCCAGCACGCGCGGTCCGGCCAGTGCGCCTTCCTTGGTCACATGGCCGACCAGGATCACGGTGATGCCCGTGGTCTTGGCCGCGCGCGTGAGGTGGGCCGCGCATTCGCGCACCTGGGCCACCGAGCCCGGCGCCGAGGACAGCTGGTCCGAGTACACGGTCTGTATGGAGTCGATGACGACCACGGCCGGCTGGGTGGCCTCCATGGTGGCGAGGATCTTCTCCAGCTGGATCTCGGCCAGCACGTTGACCTGGCTGGCCTCCAGCCCCAGGCGGCGCGAGCGCAGCGCAACCTGGGCACCGCTTTCCTCGCCCGTGACATATAGCGTGGGCAGGCCGACGCGGTGCAGCGCGTCCATGGCCTGCAGCAGCAGGGTGGACTTGCCGATGCCGGGATCGCCACCAATCAGCACCACGCCGCCTTCGACAATGCCGCCTCCCAGCACGCGGTCCAGCTCCTCGATGCCGCTGGGCGTGCGCGCCACGTCCTGGGCCTCGATGGCCGACAGCGGCATCACGGCCTGGACATTGGCCAGGCCCGCATAGCCCTGGGGCTGGCTGAGCCGGTTCTTGCCCGCGCTCGCAGGCTCGGCAACGGCCTCGATCAGCGAGTTCCAGGCCCCGCAGGCCGGGCACTTGCCCAGCCAGCGCGGGCTGGTGCCTCCGCAGGCATTGCAGATGAACGTGGTTTTGTCTTTGGCCATGGGGTGAGCACTATACCGAGCAGTGGCTGCCGCCCTGGCACGCATGTTTCGCGCCTATCGCAGTTGCGTGACGGAAAGATATCGGTTATAGTTCACTTCTTCGCTGCAGAAAATGCAGCGAAAACGAAATTACTGCGGATTACCGCGCGATGGAGCAGTCTGGTAGCTCGTTGGGCTCATAACCCAAAGGTCGGAGGTTCAAATCCTTCTCGCGCAACCACCACGAAAAAAAGCCCACTTCGGTGGGCTTTTTTTCGTCTGTACTCCCGTTCTTTTCTCCAGGCAGGTCAGCTGGGATCGTTCAGGTCTTCATGGTGGTCGGCCGTGCCCTGCTTCCAGTAAGAGGCCACGCGCATGCGCTTGGGCGATGCGCCCTTGGCCAGCAGCAGGCGACGCAGCTCGGCCATGGCGCTGTGCTCGCCCGCCGCCCAGATATAGCCGTCGTCCTGGGGCAGCTCCAGCGCCTGCACGGCGTCGGCCAGCGATTCGACCCAGTCGCAGTCCAGCCGGGCCGTGCTGCTCCACTGGCGGCGGTCGGCCGGGTTGCGCAGCTGCACGCGCACCACGGCGCGGCTGCCGGCGGGCAGCTCGGCCAGGCGCCGCTCGATGGCGGGCATGGCGGTCTCGTCGCCGAACAGCCAATGCCATGGCAGGTTGGCCGAGATCACCAGGCTGCCGCGCGGACCGGCCAGGCCCACCCACTGGCCCAGCGGGGCGGTCAGCGCCCATTCGGTGGCGGGGCCGGCATCGTGCAGCGCGAAATCCATGATGAGGTTCTGGCGCGCGGCGTCGTAGCGCAGCGGCGTGTAGTCGCGCAAGGTGGGGCGCTCGTCCTCCACGAAGGTCGGGCGGCCATCGAGCAGCACGGGAAGCGCGGGCAGTTCGCGCCCGGCCTGCGGCAGGATGAGCTTGACGTGGTCGTCAAAGCCGGCGCTCACGAAGTCCTCCAGATCGGGACCGCCCAGGGTCAGGCGGACAAAGCCGGGGCTGGGCTGTTCGCGCGAGAGCAATTGCACATGGCGGGCGCGGAAGGAATGGCGGACACGCTGGACGACGGGGGCCGGTGTCACGGCAGAGGTGGCTGGATTGGGCAAGTTCATTGGCGAAACGGCCTGCGACGGCCTAGAATGTTGATTTAGTCCACCAATTCTCTGTCATCCGTTGACTTTGTCAACGTATTTCCACAAGACCCTGCCATGAATGCCTCCCTGCCCGCCGATATCTTCGAGGCCATGCACGAGCTGCTGCACCTGTTCCGCTCGCGCATGCGCGAGGACATGGAGTCCATGGAGCCCGGGCTGACGCCCAACGAGGTGCGCGTGCTGATGTACGTGGGCCGGCACCCGGGCCGCACGCAAAGGGATCTGGTCGACCACAGCCACATGGACAAGGCCCAGCTCGCGCGCATGCTGGCGCAGCTGCAGGAGCAGGGATGGCTGGACCGCGAACCGGACGCCCGCGACCGCCGCGTGCGCTGCCTGAGCCTCAGCCCCCAGGGGCAGGCCCTGTTCGACCGGCTGCGCCAGTCGCGCCAGGCGCTGGCGGCCCGGCTGCTCAAGGATTGGGAGCCCGCCGCGCAACAGCAGTTGATGGCGCTGCTGGAGCGGGCCAGGGACAGCGTGGAAGCCGCGCCCTGATCAATCGACGGTCTTGTTCACGCGCGGCGCGACGGCGCACATGAGTTCATAGCCCAGCGTGCCTGCGGCCTCGGCCACCTCGTCGATGGGCAGCACGGCGCCGTTGCTGGCGCGGCCCCACAGCGTGACCTCGCTGCCCATGCCGGCATCGGGCACGGGCGTCAGGTCCACGGCCAGCATGTCCATGCTCACGCGGCCCAGGGTGCGGGTGCGCACGCCGTTCACCAGCACGGGCGTGCCCGTGCCGCAGTGGCGTGGATAGCCGTCGGCATAGCCGCAGGCCACGGTGCCCAGGCGCAGGGGGCCGTCGGCCGTGAAGCGCGATCCATAGCCCACGCTCTGCCCCTCGGTCAGTTGCTGCACGCCGATGATGCGCGAGCTCAGCGTCTGCGTGGGCTGCAGGCCCCAGTGGGACGCCGTGTGCTGCGGATAGTCGGGGGCGCTGCCGTAGAGCACGATGCCCGGCCGCACCCAGTCGCAGCGCACCAGCGCGTCGTCGCCCTGGCGCAGCGTGGCTGCGCTGTTGCCCACGCTGCGCTCGCCGGGCAGGTCGCGCGTGGCGTCATGAAAGCGCTGCAGCTGTGCCGAGATTCCGGGCTGTCCGGCCCCTGCGTCGGCATCGCTGAAATGGGTCATGAACGAGATTTCCTCCACCTGGGGCAAGGCGTTCAGCCGGGCCCAGGCCGCGCGGTATCGCTCGGGCGTGAAGCCCAGGCGGTTCATGCCGGAGTTCATCTTGAGGAAGACGCGGTGGCCGTTCTGCGTCTTGTGCGCGGCCAGCCAGTCGATCTGGGCGTCGCAGTGCACGGCATGCCAAATGGACAGGCGCGAGCACAGCTCCAGGTCGCGCGGCTCGAAGACGCCTTCCAGCAGCAGGATGGGGCCGCGCCAGCCCAGCTGGCGCACGCGCTCGGCCTCGGCCAGGTCCAGCATGGCGAAGCCGTCGGCGCCGCGCAGGGCCTCGAACACGTTCTCGATACCGTGGCCATAGGCGTTGGCTTTGACCACGGCCCACAATTTGGCATCGGGGACCGCCTGCCGCACCCGCTCCAGGTTGTGGCGAAGCGCGGCGGAATGGATGGTGGCAAGAATGGGACGCGGCATGGTTTTCACTCAGTCAGAAGCTTGGGATTCTGGCACTGCCAGCCAAAGGCCGCGTGATATAACCGCCAGTCACTTGCCACGGGGTCCTTATTTAACCGGTCAGCAGCCCTGCAGCTGACCCCATCTGCCTATCCATGAAGCGCGGTTTCTACACCATCATGTCAGCGCAGTTCTTCAGCTCGCTGGCAGACAACGCCCTGTTCGTGACCGCCGTGGAACTGCTGCGCACCAATGGCGCCCCCGAGTGGCAGCGCGCCGCCCTGGTGCCCATGTTCGCGCTGTTCTACGTGATCCTGGCCCCCTTCGTCGGCGCCTTTGCCGACGCCCTGCCCAAGGGGCGGGTGATGTTCATCAGCAATGCGATCAAGATCGTGGGCTGCCTGATGATGCTGTTCGGCAACCACCCGCTGCTGGCCTACGCCGTGGTGGGCCTGGGCGCAGCGGCCTACTCGCCGGCCAAGTACGGCATCCTCACCGAATTGCTGCCCGCCTCCCAGTTGGTCAAGGCCAATGGCTGGATCGAGGGGCTGACCATCACCTCCATCATCCTGGGCGTGCTCGTGGGCGGGCAGTTGCTGAGCCCGGGCATCTCGGCCCATCTGCTGGACTTTGACCTGCCGCTGCTGGACACGGGCGTGGACACGGCCGCCGAAGCGGCGATTGCCGTGCTGGTCGGCGTCTATGCGCTGGCCGCCTGGTTCAACCTGCGCATTCCGCTGACCGACACCATCCTGCGCCCGCTGCGCCAGGACCCCAGCAAGAGCCTGCTGGCCAACACCCTGGCCCTGCTGCCCGACTTCTGGACCTGCAGCCAGCGGCTGTGGGGAGACAAGCTGGGCCAGATCTCGCTGTCCACGACCACGCTGTTCTGGGGCGTGTCGGGCAACCTGCGCTACATCGTGCTGGCCTGGGGCGCGGCGGCCCTGGGCTACGGCACCTCCCAGGCATCGGCCCTGGTGGGCGTGGTGGCCATCGGCACGGCCGCAGGCGCCATCCTCGCGTCCATGCGCATGCGGCTGGACAACGCCACGCGCGTGATTCCGCTGGGCATCACCATGGGCCTGCTGGTGATCGCCATGATCTTCATCAAGAGCGTGTGGGTGGCCATTCCCTTCCTGATCCTGCTGGGCGGCCTGGGCGGCTTCCTGGTCGTGCCCATGAATGCGCTGCTGCAGCACCGCGGCCACAACCTCATGGGCGCGGGCCGCTCGATTGCCGTGCAGAACTTCAACGAGCAGGCCTGCATCCTGGCGCTGGGCGCCTTCTATGCGCTGTCCACCAAGTTCGGACTGTCGGCTTTCGGCGCCATCACGGTGTTCGGCCTGGTGGTGGCCGGCATCATGTGGCTGATCGGCCGCTGGCACGTCAGCAACGTGCGCAACCATCCCGAGGAAGTCGAGCGCCTGCTGGTGATTGCCCGCAAGGATTGTCATTGAGACTACCCCCTGAGGCGCTTCGCGCCTTCCCCCAGGGGGGACGACACCCTCGCGGCGGGGCGGCCCTGGCTCGGTGTCTCTCGCTTTGGGCCTCGCCAGTTCCATAGGGCGCTATCGATTGATAGGCCTGGTCTAAATGGTCTTCTCGTATTGTGTTCGGTGCGGGCTTTGCCTGACCGGGCACTTTTTCGTGGTTTTATGCATAGCCCGCTGCCCGTTCTCGCCCTGCTGTTCAACACCCTGGTCTGGGGTCTGGCCTGGTGGCCGTTTCGCGCCATGCACGAGGCCGGCCTGCATCCGCTGTGGGCCACGGCGCTGATGTATGCCCTGGTGCTGGCGGGGCTGGTGGCGCTGCGCCCGGCCAGCCTGCGCCAGGCGCTGCAGTACCCGGCGCTGATCCTGCTGGGTGCCTGCGCGGGCAGCAACAACATCGCCTTCAACTGGGCCGTGACCATTGGCGATGTGGTGCGCGTGGTGCTGCTGTTCTATCTGATGCCGGCGTGGTCCGTGCTGCTGGCCTGGAAGATCCTGGGCGAGCGGCCCACGCCCGCTGCGCTGACGCGGCTGCTGCTGGCCTTTGGCGGGGTGGCGCTGGTGCTGGTGCCCGAGGGCACATTCAGCGGCGGCTCGCCCGGGCTGCTGCGCGGTCTGTCGCTGGCCGACGGCCTGGCACTGTTCGGCGGCTTCACCTTTGCGCTGACCAATGTGCTGCTGCGCCGCCTGCAGGCCGTGCCGGCGCAGGCGCGCATGCTGGCCATGTTCAGCGGCTGCATGGCCATGGGGCTGGCCAGCGCCTTCGCGGGCAGCAGCGTGGGGCTGGTGCCGCCCATGCCTGCGCCGCAGGCCGGCTGGATGCTGATTGCCGCCGGCCTGGCCGTGCTGCTGATGCTGGGCAACTGGGCGCTGCAGTTCGGCGCCGCGCGCCTGCCGGCCGGCGTGACCGCCGTGGTCATGCTGGCCGAGGTGGTGTTCGCCAGCGTCTCCTCGGTGTTGATTGCAGGCGAGGTGCTGACGCCGCGCACGCTGCTGGGCGGCGCCTGCATCATCGCGGCCGCGCTGCTGTCTGCGCTGGTGCATGCACGGCGGCGTGGGGCTTGACGCACGGCCCGTACTGACGCTGCGCAATCAGCCCGTGAGCTGCCCGGCCAGCAGCAGGTAGCCCGGCAGCCAGCCCGTGAGCACGCCCTGCGCAATGCACAGGGCGCCCGTCACGCGGCCGATGTTGCGACCCAGGGCCAGCAGCACGAAGAACATGGCCCACAGCACGGCCCAGGCCGCCCAGTTGGCCGCCATCCACCAGTCGATGGCGGTGCGCGCGCCCAGCAGGGTGTCGATGGCCACGGGCACGGCGGTGATGGCCACGAACAGGCTGAACCAGCCCAGGCCCCGGCCATCGGCGCCCGTGAAGCGGTTGATGGCCACCCACAGGTAGGTGAAGGCGAACAGCAGGGTCAGCGCGCCGGTCTTGACCGAGGCCGCATCAGGCTCGGGCCCGAAGGCGGAGGCCAGGCCGATGATCAGCGAGACCAGGCCCGCGAACACGTTGATGACCCAGATCTCCCGGTCGGCAATGCGCCCCAGCATCCACAGGCCGTTCAGGCACAGCACGGCGCCCACGTAGAACAACGACAAACCCAGCCACATCGCAAGTCTCCTTTTGCTTTTTTGCTTTGAAGTGCCTTGCGCGCCGTGTTCAGTCCACGGGAACGAGCGCGCACGGCAAGGCGCCGCCGCCCCGTGGCCGGGTGCAGCGGCGTCCGTGAAACAGTTCATCCCCGGGCCCGCCCCTGGTGGGCATCTGCGTGCTGGCGGAAGGGTCCGCCGCAGAGATGCCGCCTGTGATCCAGGGCAGGTGCACCGGCGCGGCCCTTGCCGGGCACGCGGCGGTGGAGTGTGCCGGCAGGCGGTGCTGCCGGTCTTTGGTGCCGGTCCTTGTGCCTCAGGCCGCCTGCGTCTGCAGGCGGCGGCGGGCGCGTTCCAGCTGCTGCGCCACCTGGCGCGGGTTCATGCCGTACATGTCGGCAAAGCCGGCTTCGGAGGTCTGGCCGCTGGCCTCGAAGGCGCGCAGCAGCGCCTCGTCGCGTGCAGTGCGCGCATCGGCCTCGGCCAGCGCCTCGGCCACCAGGGTGTTGGTGGCCTCGTCACGGCCCTGCACACGCGCCGCGTAGTCGTCGCGCGACAGGCCCGATGCCTCGTAGGCCGCGATGATGCGGTTGCGCAGCTTGGGCGCCAGGTCTTCGGGCGAGCGGTGCTGGCGGCGGCGGAAGACTTCGATCAGCGCATGGTGCACATGCTCGGGCGCCATGGCCTCGACCGACTGGCCCTGCAGGTCATGCCGGGCCTGGCCGCTGGCCACCACGGTGAGGTAGCGGCTCGAGCGCGTGTGCTGGGACAGGGCCAGCTTGAGCTGGTCGCGGTCAATGGCTTCAGGATGGGCGGCCAGCAGGTCTTCGAAGATGCCGCGCTTGAGCGGCAGCGGCTGCTCGCCGAACAGGTTCGGATGCCATTGGGCCAGTTGCGCCAGCAGCGGGTGCTGGGTGCGCACGGGCCTGGAAGCGTTGGCCTCGGCACTGGCGGCCGTGCCGGATGCGGCATCGGCGGCAGGCTCGGTGGCCTTGCCCTTGTTGCGGCCACGTCCGCCACGGCGCGAGCGCTTGCGGCCCTGGCCATCGGCGCTGGCTGCAGCCTGCGGCTCGGTGCCGGCAGCGGCGTCCGCCGGCAGCGCGGCGCTCTGTTCTTGCGGTTCAGACACGGATTCAGTCATGGCGGAGCACGTGGGCTTGGAAAAAACGAAACCCCGCATCATGCCAGCATTGCAAAGGCTTGCGCGGGCATAGGCCCCACGGCGTCGCGCTGGAGGCACAGATGCGCATTCGGTACGCGGCGGGTCTCAGGCCAGCAGGGCCTCGTCCAGCACCTCTATCCAGTGGCGCACGGGCAGGTCCGTGCCGTTTTGCAGGTGGACGATGCAGCCCATGTTGGCCGAGAGGATGGCTGCAGGCCGCCGGGCATCGAATCCTTCGGTCAGCGCACCGATCTTGCGGTCGCGCAACTGGTGCGAGAGTTCGGGCTGCAGCACCGAGTAGGTTCCCGCCGAGCCGCAGCACAGGTGCGATTCGGTGCGCGCCACGCGCAGCTCGAAGCCCAGCCTGGCCAGATGGGTTTCCACGCCGCCGCGCAGCTTTTGCCCGTGCTGCAGCGTGCAGGGCGGGTGGTAGGCCATGGGCGCGGCCGGTGCGCGCACCCTGCCCTGCAGGCGCTCGGCCAGCTCGGGCAGGAGTTCGGGCAACAGCTCGCTCAGGTCGCGCGTGAGGGCGCTGATGCGGGCTGCCTTGTCCGCGTACTGCGCATCATCCTTGAGCAGATGGCCGTATTCCTTGACGGTGACGCCGCAGCCCGAGGCATTCATGACAATGGCCTCCACCGCGCCGCTGTCCACCTGCGGCCACCAGGCGTCGATATTGGCGCGCATCTGCGCCTTGCCGCCTTCCTGGTCGTTGAGGTGGAATTTCACGGCGCCGCAGCAACCGGCCTTGGGGGCGATCACGGTCTGTATGCCGGCCGCATCCAGCACGCGCGCCGTGGCGAAGTTGATGCGCGGCATCATGGCCGGCTGCACGCATCCGGCCAGCAGCAGCACCTTGCGCGCATGCTCACGCACGGGCCAGGCGCCCGCATCCTGGGGCTGGGGCACTTTCTCGGCCAGGACTTCGGGCAGCAGGCCGCGCACGGCCTGTCCCAGCTTCAGGGCCGGGGCGAACAGCGGCGAGTTCAGTCCCTCCTTGAGCGCCCATCGCCGTGCGCGCTCGCCCAGCGGGCGCGGCACCTGCTCCTCGACGATCTTGCGGCCTATGTCCACCAGGTGGCCGTACTGCACGCCGCTGGGGCAGGTACTTTCGCAGTTGCGGCAGGTCAGGCAGCGGTCCAGGTGCTGCTGGGTGGCGCGCGTGGGCGTCTCGCCCTCCAGCACCTGCTTGATCAGGTAGATGCGGCCACGCGGCCCGTCCAGCTCGTCGCCCAGCAATTGGTAGGTCGGGCAGGTGGCCGTGCAAAAGCCGCAGTGCACGCACTTGCGCAGAATGGCTTCGGCCTCCTGGCCCTCGGGCGTGGCGCGGTACTGGGGTGCGAGTTGGGTCTGCATGGTGGGGCTCTTGTTGTATGGGTATCGGGGAACGGTCAGGCACGGCAGCCGGACGCGGCGGTCAGGCGCGAGGCGCGGCCCGCCGGCCCAGCAGCAGCGGCAGCCGCGCACGGTCGGCCCACAGCGGCGGCAAGGACAGCAGGCACAGCACCACGGCCAGCGGCACGACGAAGACAAAGCCCAGGTGCCGGAAACCCAGCGCACCCGCAATGCCGCCCAGCAGGAACATGGACAGCAGCCCTGCGAACAGCCGCAGCCGCACATGGTTGGCGTGGACCCGGTGCTCGGGCGGGCTGCCGTGGCGATTCCAGTAAAGGGCTCGACCCAGCTCCATGCCCAGGTCGGTGATCACGCCCGTCATGTGCGTTGTGCGGATCTGCGAGGACGACATCTTGGTCACCGTGGCGTTCTGCAATCCCATGATGAAGGACAGCAGCAGCACGGCCAGCGGCACGGCGAACGGCGTGGGCCAGGCCAGCATGGCCGCGCCCAGCACGCCGAAGAGCAGCATCAGCGCGGCTTCCAGCAGCAGCGGCAGCGCATAGCTGCTGCGCAGCCGGTGGTGGCGCGCCCAGTTGACCAGCAGCGATGTCGCGGCCGCGCCGCACAGAAAGGCCAGCAGCGCGCCGCAGGCACTGAGCACCAGCGCCGTATTGCCCAGCACGAGGTTGTCGGCCAGCAGCGAGACAAAGCCCGTCATGTGCGAGGTATAGGAGTGCACCAGCAAAAAGCCGCCCGCATTCACCGCACCCGCGTTGAAGGCCAGCAGCAGGCCCAGCGTGCGGTTGCTGGCCACCGTGCGGTGCCGGTCCGTGAGCAGGTGCAGGTGGTGGCGCATGCGCATGGGCGGAGCCAGGCGTTGGCCCGGCCTACCAGGCGGCGGCCAACCGGCCGCGGTTGAAGATGCCCGCAGGATCGAAGGCCTGCTTGAGCCGCGCATGCAGCGCGGCCGTGGCATCGGCCGCCTGGGCGTCGAAATCGGGCTCGGCGCCGGGCTGGTCTGCGGCCTCGGAGCGGAACAAGGTGGCCGATCCGCCCGCTGCTTTTGCCAGCGCGCGCAGCGCATGGCCCAGCGCACGCGGCGCCTGTACCCAGCGCAGTGCGCCGTGCCATTCGATCAGCGGCCCCGTGCAGCCGTCCGGCAGCGCCAGGGCCAGAGCCGTCTGCGGCACGGACAGGCGCCACAGCGCATGGCCCGGCGCGCGTGCGGTGAACCAGGGCAGCTGCTGCTCGCGGCAGGCCTGCCAGTCGGCAGCAGCATGCACAGGGTCCATGCGCTGCACACGCTCGCCCCCCAGGCGCTCGCAGGCCGCCTGCACGGCGGCACGCGCGCCGCGCAGGCGCAGGTAAAGCACGCCCTGGGCTGCGCCCTCCTCCTGCAGCCAGCAACTGGCATTGAGCGGCAGCGGCTGCCCGCCCCAGGCATTGAGCCAGTCCAGCGCCTGCTGCTGAGTGCATTCGAAGCGCAGCGTGGCCTCGGCCGGCGCCACGGGCAGCACCTTGAGGCTGACCTCGGTGATCAGGCCCAGCGCGCCCCAGGAGCCCGCCATCAGCCGCGAGACGTCGTAGCCCGCCACGTTCTTCATGACCTGCCCGCCGTAGCGCAGCAGCTCGCCCTGGCCGTTGATCATCTCCAGCCCCAGCACGAAGTCGCGCACGGCGCCCACGCTGGCACGCGAAGGCCCGGACAGGCCGCTGGCCACCATGCCGCCCACGGTGGCGTTGCTGCTGTCTCCATCGAAATGCGGAGGCTCGAAGGCCAGGCACTGGCCCTGTGCCGCGAGCAGGGCCTCGACCTCGGCCAGCGGCATGCCGGCGCGCACGGTCACGACCAGCTCGCTGGGCTCATAGCTGACCACGCCGGCCAGCGCCCGCGTGTCCAGCAGTTCGCCCTGCAGGGCCAGGCCGTGAAAATCCTTGGTGCCGCCGCCGCGTATGCGCAGCGGCGTGGCGTCGGCCGCAGCAGCGCGCACGCGCTGGGCGATCTGGAGGAGGTGGCTTTGGGCTGAATCCATGGCCTGCATCGTAGCGGCTGGGCCCTTTTGCGCCTCGGTGCGGACCCGTGAATTTTTTGAACGGCGCGCTTGAAGTTCTGCGGGCGGCGCAAAACAGCCGGGACGAAAAGGCAAAGACGCCATCTCTGCAGCGGCTCCAAAGCAAAAAAGGCCCCGGTGCAAGCACCGAGGCCAATCCGCAATGAACTCCCTGGAAACCGATCAGCGGTAGTACGCCACCTCGCCGTGCGTGGTGATGTCCAGGCCCTGGCGCTCGGACTCTTCGCTGACGCGCAGGCCGACGACCAGGTCGCAGATCTTGTAGGAGATGCCAGCCACCACGCCGGACCAGACGATGGTCAGCAGCACGCTCTTGACCTGCACCCACACTTGATGGCCCATGTTGAAGTCTGCGGGCTCGATGCCGCCCAGGCTGGAGGCGCAGAACACGCCGGTCAGGATGGCACCCAGGATGCCGCCCACACCGTGCACGCCGAACACGTCGCAGACATCATCGACCTTGAGCAGCTTCTTGAGGCCCGACACACCCCACAGGCAGACGGGACCGGCGATCAGGCCCATGACGATGGCGCCCATGGGGCCCACGAGGCCGGCCGCCGGAGTGATGACCACCAGGCCGCCCACGGCGCCCGAGGCGGCGCCCAGCATCGATGCCTTGCCCTTGTGCAGGGCTTCGGCAGCCAGCCAGGAGATGGTGGCGGCGCCCGTGGCGACGATGGTGTTGATGAAGGCCAGGCCGGCAATGCCGTTGGCAGCGCCTGCCGAGCCGGCGTTGAAGCCGAACCAGCCCACCCACAGCAGCGAGGCACCGACCATGGTCAGCGTCAGGCTGTGCGGAGGCAGTGCCTCGCGGCCGAAGCCGATGCGCTTGCCCAGCATGTAGGAGCCCACCAGACCGGCGATACCGGCGTTGATGTGCACCACGGTGCCGCCGGCGAAGTCCAGCGCGCCGTCCTTGCCCAGCAGGCCGCCACCCCAGACCATGTGGGCCATGGGGATGTAGCTGAAGGTGAACCACAGCACCGAGAACAGGATCACGGCCGAGAACTTGATGCGCTCGGCGAAGGCGCCGACGATCAGGGCCACGGTGATGGCGGCGAACGTGGACTGGAAGGCCACGAACACGTACTCGGGAATGGTCGGCAGCGCGCCGGCCAGCGTGTCGGGTGCAATGCCCTTGAGGAAGATCTTGCTGAAGCCGCCGAAGAAGTTGCCTTCGCCCGCAAAGGTCAGCGAGTAGCCGTAGACGGCCCACAGCAGCGTGATCAGCGAGAAGATCACGAAGACTTGGCAGAGCACGGACAGCATGTTCTTCGTGCGCACCAGGCCGCCGTAGAACAGTGCCAGGCCCGGGATCACCATCAGGATCACCAGCATGGTCGAGGTCAGCATCCAGGCCGTGTCACCGGCGCTGAGTGCGGGGGCCGGCGCCTCGGCTGCGGCCGCGGCGGCGGGGGCTGCTGCAGCGGCTGCATCGGCAACGGCTGCAGCGGCGGCGGGCTCCTGTGCCAGGGCAGCGGCGCCTGCGGCCAGCAGGCCCAGCCCCAGGCCCATGGAAAGAAGTCGTTTGGTCATGGCAGTCTTTCGGGAAACGAGGGGTTGAAACTCACAGTGCGCTGTCGCCGGTCTCGCCGGTACGGATGCGGACGGCCTGCTCGATGGGCAGCACGAAGATCTTGCCGTCACCGATCTTGCCGGTGCGCGCAGCGGCCTCGATGGCATCGATCACCTGGTCCACCAGCGCGTCGGGCACGGCGGCCTCCAGGCGCAGCTTGGGCAGGAAATCGACCACGTATTCCGCGCCGCGATACAGCTCGGTATGGCCCTTTTGGCGGCCGAAGCCCTTGACTTCGGTCACGGTGATGCCCTGCACGCCGATGTCGGAGAGCGCCTCGCGCACCTCGTCGAGCTTGAAGGGCTTGATGATGGCGGTCACCAGTTTCATGATGCTTTGCTCCTCAGGTCCGGTTACAGGGTCTTGGTCAGCGTCACGATCAGGCGCGCCTTGTTGACGTCACCGAAGTACGACTTCTTGTTCGCACCCGTCACGGCCGCGCCCAGCGACACGCCGTCGCCGAAATCGTAGGCACCGCCCACGCTGTAGTCCATATAGTTGGGCACGCCCAGGCCCTTGATGTCGCTGGCAAAGCGGGTGAAGCCCAGCGATGCCTTGACCGTCACCTTGGGCATCACTTCCTGGGTGAAGCCCAGCCACAGGTAGCCGGTGTTGCGACCCGACAGTCCCGAGCCGGCCTTCTCGCCGGCCCAGCCGAAGTAGTCCTTGGACACGGTGTGCGAGTACTTGGCCGTGAACGGTCCATAGGTGGCCGCGCCATACAGCTCGGTGGTGTTGCCACTGGAATTGCCCGAGTACAGGTACTGCAGCGCGCCGAAGTCCAGGTCCACCTCGCCGGCCTTGAACTTGTAGCCGCCGTAGAAATCGGTTTCCAGCGAATTGCGGGGGAGCCAGTCCACGCTGGAGTTCCAGTTGCCGATGTACCAGCCGCTGTCGCCGAAGGTGTAGTCGAAACCGCCTTGCAGGGCAGGCTTGACGGCCTTGTTGCGTCCCGTGTCCTGGTCCTGTCCGCGGAACTTGTAGTTCGTCGTCAGGGACACATTGGCCGTGAGCTGGGCGTGGGCCCAGAGCGGAGCGATGGCGACACAGGCGATGGCGAGCGACTTGAGGCTGGCACGGGACATGGGATCCTCCGGTTTGAAAAATTTCGTGACAACCGGGTTAAGCACGGACCGTGCCAGTCTTTTGATGCCGGGGCGTGCGCCTTTCCGGCTCCCCAATGCGGCGCTGCAACACACAGCGATGCACCGGCTTTGTGCAAAAAATGTGCACCGATGCGGCGATAGCGGGCACTCACATGGCGCATCATCAAAAATGCACCAAGATAGTGCATATCACATTACAGTCCTGCTTGCTCTGCCCTCAGAGGCCTGGTATTGCTAGAACGCACTGTAAGGAGGGACTCTCAAAACGCCTGTATCGGGGCATTCCGATATCGATGATTTTCCAAATAAACACCACCTTGCATCCCAGATAAGGCAATTGCTTACATATCCAGGATATTTCCGACCCCTCATTTGATTGCCCTATGGCCATCGGCTTGTCTATGATCCCCGCTCACCAAGAGCAGGGAGGCCGCCCCCAGGGCGGCGCGCACTATGACACGCCGAGTCACCATACACACGCCATTGGGCGAGCAGCTGCATTTCCGTGAATTGCGCGGCCAGGAAAACATCAGCCAGCTCTTCAGCCTCGATGTGGAAATGCTCAGCGAA
>NZ_LFJT01000076.1:0-28842 GCF_001682645.1 Delftia sp. JD2 | reverse complement strand
CATGCTCATCTTGACGTTGGCGATGTCCACGCCCGTGCCGTCCGACTTCACGCGGACCTTCACGTTGTAGTCCACGACACGTTTGACGGGTACAAGGATTTTCATGAGAAAGCTCTTTCCTGGTTTTTGAAGTACGACCTACGCAAGAAGGAACAAGGCAAGCGGCTTGCCATGGGGCGCAGCACGTTGTCGCATCCTGTTTGCGTAAGCCCTGTGAAGATGGGCGGTCAGCGGGCCAGGCCTGCCAACCGCTCGTTGATCAGTGCATGGGCCTGGTCCATGATGCCGGAGATCAGCTGCTGGACCGTGGGCACGTCGTTGATCAGGCCGGCCACCATGCCACAGGACCAGACGCCTGCGTCCATGTCGCCGTCATGCATGATGCGCGGATAGACGCCGGCCACCTCGGGCGCGATGTCGGCAAAGGTGATGGCCGCGCCCAGCTCGCGCTCCTTTTGCAGCAGGCGCTCGGTGGCCGGGTTGGTCAGCACGCGCTCGGTGTTGCGCAGCGGACGCATGACAAGGCGCGTGTCCAGCTCGCTGGCCGCGACGATGGCCTGCTTGACGTTGTCGTGCACGGGCGCTTCCTGGGTGGCGATGAAGCGCGTGCCCATGTTGATGCCTTCGGCGCCCAGCGCCAGCGCAGCCACCAGCGAGCGGCCGTCGGCCATGCCGCCCGAGGCGACAAAGGGAATCTTCAGTTCTTCGGCCGCGCGCGGCAGCAGGATGAAATTGGGAATGTCGTCCTCGCCCGGATGGCCGCCGCATTCGAAGCCGTCCACGCTGATGGCGTCGCAGCCGATGGCCTCGGCCTTGAGCGCATGGCGCACCGAGGTGCACTTGTGGATGACCTTGATGCCGGCTTCCTTGAGCGCGGGCAGCCATTTCTGCGGGTTGTTGCCCGCCGTCTCCACGACCTTGACGCCGCCTTCGATGATGGCCTTGACGTAGCCCGGGTAGTCGGGCGGGTTGACCGAGGGCAGGAAGGTCAGGTTGACGCCGAAGGGCTTGTCCGTCATCTCGCGGCAGCGCGCGATCTCGCGCGCCAGCAGCTCGGGCGTGCGCTGGGTCAGGCCCGTGATCAGCCCCAGGCCGCCCGCGTTGGAGACGGCGGCGGCCAGCTCGGCCAGGCCCACATGGTGCATGCCGCCCTGGATGATGGGGTGCTCGATGCCAAAGAGTTCGGTGATGCGTGTCTTCATGTCGATGTCACTCCACTGCAATGCCCTTGTCGCGGATCAGCTGGCCCCAGCGCGTGTAGTCCTGCTGGATGCGCTGGCCCAGTTGGGCGGGGTTCTGGTAGGCGGCGATGGCGCCTGCGTTGAGCAGCTTTTCCTGGATGTCCTTGTCGGCCAGGATCTGCTGCACTTCGCTGGCGATGCGGTCGACCACGGCCTTGGGCGTGCCCTTGGGCGCCAGCAGGCCGCCCCAGGAGACAGCGTCGTAGCCCTTGATGCCCTGCTCGGCAATGGTCTTGGTGTCGGGCAGCATGGCCACGCGCTGGGGCGATCCCACGGCGATGGCGCGCAGCTTGCCGGCCTGGATGTGGGGCAGCGCGGCCACGAGGTCGGCATACATGATGGGCACCTGGCCGCCGATGGTGTCGGTGATGGCGGGCACGCCGCCCTTGTAGGGCACGTGCTGCATGTCGAAGCCGGCCATCTGCTTGAGCAGCTCCATGCTCAGGTGGCCGAAGCTGCCGGCGCCCGAGCTGGTGTAGTTGAGCGCGACCTTCTGCGCCTTGGCGTGGGCGATCAGGCTCTTGAGGTCGGTGACGTCGGGCAGCAGCGTGGGGTTGACCACGATGACGATGGGCAGGTCATAGACCGTGGCCACGGGCGTGAAGTCCTTGACGGTGTCGTAGCCGGCCTTCTTGTACAGGTGCGGCGCCAGCAGCGTGGGCGTGGCCAGCATCATCAGCGTGTAGCCGTCGGCCGGGCTCTTGGCGACCTGCACGGCCGCGATGGAGCCGGAGGCACCAGGGCGGTTTTCCACCACCACGGTCTGCTTGAGACGCTCGCCCAGCTTCTGGCCCACGATGCGCGATGCCGTGTCGGTGGGGCCGCCCGCCGGGAAGGGCACGACCAGCCGCAGCATCTTGCTGGGCCAGCCGGTCTCGGCCAGGGCGCCGCCAGCCATGCCGGCCAGCAGCGGGGCTGCGGCCAGGGCCAGAACGCTGCGCCGCGTGGGGCGTGCCGGGGATGCGGGATTGCGCGTGTACATGAAGTCTCCTCTCAAAGCTGTCTCAGCAGTCGTCGGTAGCGGCCCGCTGCCGCGGGCCGGAAAAATCAATCAAGCTTCGCGCCAGCCTCATCGACCAGCGCCTTCCAGATCGGCATGTCGCGCTGGTAGTTCTCGCGGAAGGCCTGCGGGCTGTTCATCAGCGGCATGAAGCCTGCTCCCACGGTGCGCTCCAGCACCTTGGGGTCCTTGGCGATTTCGCGAAGGTGGCCGTAGAGCTGGTCCACGATCTCCTTGGGCACGCCGGCCGGTGCGCCCATGGCCACCCAGCCGTAGATGGCGTAGGCGTCGTCGGTGACGCCCTGCTCATGGATGGTGGGCAGCTTGGGCAGGATTTCCATGCGCTCCTTGCCGGTGACGCCGATGGCCTTGAGCTTGCCCGAGTCGATGAAGGGCTTGGTGTTGAGCGCGCTGGAAAAGCACATCTGCAGCTGGCCGCCGATCAGCTCCTGGATCATGGGCGCCTCGCCCTTGTAGGCGGCATGGGTCATGTCGGCGTCCATGGTCTTGCTCATGTAGGCACCGGCCAGGTGGGCATACGAGCCCACGCCCCAGGAGCCATACGAGAGCTTGCCCTTGTTGGCCTTCACGTAGGCCAGCAGCTCCTTCATGTTGTTGGCCGGCACCGAGGGATGGACCACCAGGGTGACGGGCGCCGCCGCGATCTGGGTGACCAGGGCGATGTCCTTTTGCGGGTTGTAGGGCAGCTTGGTGTAGAGGAACTGGTTGATCAGCATGGAGGTGCTGAGCGAGACCAGCAGGGTGTGGCCGTCGGCGGGCGCCTTGACCACGGCGTCCGTGCCCAGGATGCCGGCCGCGCCCGCGCGGTTGTCGATGACCACGGGCTGGCCCACGCGCTTGGCCAGGGCCTCGCCGATGGTGCGCGCAATGATGTCGGTGGCGCCGCCCGCGTTGAAGGGCACGACCACGCGGATGGGCTTGGTGGGCCACGCTGCCGGCTTGCCGGCCTGTGCGAGGGCGCTGGTGGCGCCCGTGGCCAGCAGGCTGGTGCCGCCGATGGCGGCCAGCCCTTGAAGAATGTCGCGGCGTGTGACTTGGTTGCTCATGGTTTTGTCTCCTGGGTATTGCTGTCTATGGGTGCCGTCTTGGTGCGGCATGCAAACCTGGCGGGTCGGGAGCCGGGCATCAATGGCCCCCGTGGAATCAGTCGCGTGATCGGTCCTCTTATCCCTGTTGCGCAGGCGTCTCGGGCAGGGTCAGCACGCCCTTGGACTGCAGCTGCTGCAGCTGCTCGTCGCTCATGCTCAGCAGCCGGTGCAGCACCTCGCGCGTGCCCTCGCCCAGCGTGGGCGGTGCATGGCGGATGGGCAGGCGCTGGCCGTCCAGGCGGTAGGGCGGCGCGAACACGGGCGTGGTGCCGACCACGGGGTGGGGCATGTCCTGCAGCAGGCCGCCACGGCGCGTGCGCTCGCTGGTCAGGGCCTCGTGCAGGCCGGCCACGCGGCCGCAGGGGATGCCGGCGGCCGTCAGGCGCTCCAGCAGCAGATCGCGCGGGAAGGAGCGGATCAGTTCCTTGAGCATGGGGCCCAGCTCCAGGCGGTTCTTGGCGCGGTTGACGTTGGTGGAGAAACGCGCGTCCTCGACGATGTCGGGGCGCATCACCACCTGGCGGCAGAACTTGTCGAACTGGGCGTTGTTGCCCACGGCGATGATCAGCGGGCCGTCGGCCGCCTCATACATGCCGTAGGGAACGATGGAGGGGTGGGCATTGCCGTAGCGCTCGGGGTCATGGCCGAGCTGCATGGCGTCCAGGCCGTAGTAGCCGGTGATCATGATGCCGCTGTCGTACAGCGCCATCTCGATGAGGCGGCCCTTGCCCGTGCGCTCGCGGCGGAACAGCGCGGCCAGGATGGCCTGGGCCGCGTACATGCCGGTCATGAGGTCGACCACGGCCACGCCGAACTTGAGCGGCGGCGTGCCGGCCTCGCCGTTGAGCGCCATGAGGCCGGCCTCGCCCTGGATGACCAGGTCGTAGCCGGGGCGCTTGGCCTCGGGGCCGCTGCTGTCATAGCCGGCCACGGCGCAGTAGATGATGCCGGGCTTGATGGCCTTGAGCTGTTCGTAGCCCAGGCCCAGCTTCTCGGCGCCGCCGGTCTTGAAGTTGTGGATGACCACGTCGAACTGGGGCAGCAGGTCGTGGACGATCTTCACGCCCTCGGGGGTCTGCAGGTCCAGCGTGATGGACCGCTTGTTGCGGTTCATGCTGTTGTAGTAGGTGGTCTCGGTCTTGCCAATGCGCAGGCCCCAGTCGCGCGTGTCGTCGCCGCGGCCCGGGTGCTCGACCTTGACCACTTCGGCGCCGAAGTCGGCCAGCACCATGCCGCACAGCGGCCCCGCGAACACGCGCGAGAGGTCGAGCACGCGCACACCCTCCAGCGGGAAGTCGATGTCCTGGTTCTGATCGTTGTGGCTGTCGGCCATGTGCGTTGTCTCCTTGGAAAGTCTTTTAGGTCTTGAGCGGTTTCAGCCGCGCAGCTTGGTGAAGTCGGCAGCGCGCTTTTCGAGGAAGGCGCCAATGCCTTCGCGCGATTCCTCGCTCTCCTGCGAGCGCACCATGTACTGCGCCTCCAGCTCCAGCTGCTCTTCCAGCGTGTTGCGCGGCGCCTGGCGGCACAGGTCCTTGATCAGGGCCATGGCCTGGTCGGGGCCGGTGGCCACCTGGGCGGCCAGCGCCACGGCGTCGGCCTGGGCCTGGCCCGGTTCGGACAGGCGGTTGACGGGGCCCAGGGCATGCAGGCGCTCGCCGCTGATGCGCTCGCCGGTCAGGCACAGCTCGGTCAGCACCTGGCGCGAGACGAACTCGGCCAGGAAGGCGGTGGCGCCGCCATCGGGCGTGAGGCCGACCTTGACGTAGGCGACCGAGAACACGGCGTTCTTCGCCGCCACCAGCATGTCGCAGGCCAGGGCCAGCGACAGGCCCGCGCCGGCCGCCGCGCCTTCGACGGCGGCGATCACGGGCTTGGGAAAGTCGCGCACGCTGCGGATCAGGTCATGCAGGCCTTCGAGCTTGGCACGTCGCTCCTGCACCGGCAGCTCGCGGCGCTTGGCCAGCTGGCGCAGGTCGCCGCCCGCGCAGAAGTGGCCGCCCTCGCCCGTGAGCACCACGGCGCCCACGGTGGGGTCGGTCGCCGCGCTCTTGAGCGCCGCCGAGACGGCCGCGTAGAACTCGGGCGACAGCGCATTGCGCGCGGCCACGTTGTTGTTGGACAGCACCAGCACGGCGCCTTCGCGGCGGGTCAGCAGGACTTGGTTCGCTTCGGTCATGGCGGCTTTCCTTGGCTCAGTGTTGCGAGCCGAGTGCGATGTAACGCGACAGATGGTGGTCCTCGTCGCCGAACTGGTGGTCGATCATGACCAGGCGCTTGGCGTAGTGGGCCAGGGGCAGCTCCCAGGTCATGCCGATGCCGCCATGCATCTGGATGCTTTCCTCGGCCACCAGGGTGCCGATGCGGCCGATGCTGTACTTGGCCGCCGACAGGGCCTTCTCGCGCGCCACGCGGTCTTCGTCCGCAATGGCGGCGGCCGCGTTGATCACGGCCGAGCGCGCCTGCTCCACTTCCAGCAGCAGGTCGGCCATGCGGTGCTGCAGGGCCTGGAAGCTGCCGATGGGCACGCCGAACTGCTTGCGCGTGCGCAGGTACTCCAGCGTCTGGTCCTTGGCCACGTCCATGGCGCCCACGGCCTCGGCGGTCAGCGCCAGCACGGCGTAGCCGCTGACACGTTCCAGCAGGGACAGGCCCTGGCCTTCTTCGCCCAGCAGGGCGTCTGCGCCGACCTGCACCTTGTCCAGCACCAGCTCGGCGGCGCGGCCGCCCTCGATGCGGTTGTAGCCACGCTTTTGGATGCCTGCGGCATTGCCGGGGACCAGGAACAGGCTGATGCCGGCCTCGTCGTACTGGCTGCCCGAGGTGCGGGCCGAGACCAGCAGCAGGTCGGCCTTCTCGCCGAAGGCGACCACGCCCTTGGTGCCGTTCAGCACCCAGCCGTCGCCGCTGCGCACGGACGTGGTGGCGACGTTGTTGAGCTCGTAGTGGCTGCCGGGCTCGTCATGGGCCAGGGCCGCGATGGACGTGCCGCCGATGATGGCTGCCAGCTGTTCCTTTTGCGCATCGCTGCCGGCCGCGATCAGGGCCTGGCCCACGACCAGGGCGCCCAGCAGCGGCTCGGCCACCAGGCCGCGGCCCAGGCATTCGAAGACCACGCTGATGTCGAAGCCCTGGCCGCCGAAGCCGCCAGCGTCCTCGGGGAACAGCGCGCCGATGGCGCCGATGTCCGCGAACTGTCCGTACAGCAGCGGGCTGTGGCCTTCCTCGCCATAGGCGACGTGGTTGCGCGCCTCGATGGCGTACTGCTCGGAGACGAAGCGGTTGAGGCTGTCCGCCAGCATGCGGCGGTCTTCGGTGTGTTCGAAGTTCATGTTCCGTTTTCCTTGCTGCCGATCACAGGCCGAGGATCATCTTGGAGATGATGTTCTTCTGGATTTCGTTGGAGCCGCCGAAGATCGACAGCTTGCGGTAGTTGAAGTACGCGGCGGCGGCCGTGGCGGCAGCCGCGTCGCCGATGGCAGGCTGGTCGTAGCCGGCCTGCAGGGCCTCTTCGATGAAGGGCGCGGCGTAGGGTCCCATGGCGCGGCGCACCAGGGACAGGATTTCCTGGCGGATCTCGGTGCCGCGGATCTTGAGCATGGAGCTTTCGGCGCCCGGCACGCCGCCGCCGGCCACGGCGGCGATCACGCGCAGGTTGGTGGTCTTCATGTTCTCCAGGTCGATCTCGACCTTGGCCAGGCGGGCCGCAAACAGCGGGTCCTGCGTCAGCGGCTTGCCATTGCGCAGCATGCGGCCGGCGACGGCCTTGAGCTTTTCCAGGCCGGCCACCGAGAAGCCCACGCCAGCGATGTTGGTGCGCTCGTAGGTCAGCAGGTACTTGGCGTAGGTCCAGCCCTTGTTCTCCTCGCCGACCAGGTTCTCCACGGGCACCCTGACGTCGGTGAAGAAGACTTCGTTGACCTCGTGCTCGCCGTCCAGCGTGATGATGGGGCGCACTTCCACGCCGGGCGAGTTCATGTCCACCAGCAGGAAGCTGATGCCCTGCTGCGCCTTGGCCTCGCGGTTGGTGCGCACCAGGCAGAAGATCATGTTGGCGTGCTGGCCCAGCGTGGTCCAGGTCTTCTGGCCGTTGACGATGTAGTGATCTCCATCGCGCACGGCCGACGTCTTGACCGAGGCCAGGTCCGAGCCCGAACCCGGCTCCGAATAGCCCTGGCACCACCAGTCGGCGCCATTGAGGATGCGCGGCAGCCAGTGGGCCTTCTGCACCTCGTTGCCGTACTTGATCAGGACGGGGCCCAGCATGCTCAGCCCGAAGGGCACGATGCGCGGCGTGCCCGCCAGTGCGCATTCATGCTCGAAGATGAATTTCTGCACCGCGCTCCAGCCCGGGCCGCCGTGCTGCTCGGGCCAGTGGTTGGCCAGCCAGCCGCGCTCGTTGAGGATGGCGTGCCAGCGCTCCATGTCCTGCTTGCTCAGCTGCAGGCCATTCTTGACCTTGTGCGACAGGTCCTCGGGCAGCTTGTCCTTGAGGAAGCCGCGAACCTCGTCGCGGAAGGCCAGTTCTTCAGTCGTAAATTGCAAATCCATTGCTATTCCCCAGTAATCCGTGGCGTTGTAAGCCGTTTGCAGCCCTGAAATTGGCGTGCCCTAAGCGAGGGACGCCGAGCAAGGGCCGCCCCGCAGCAAGGGCGTCGTTCCCCTCCCGCGAAGCGAGAGAGGGGGAAGCGGCGCCAGCCGCTCAGGGGGTGCTTATTCAATAAATTTCGAACAGGCCTGCGGCGCCCATGCCACCTGCGATGCACATGGTGACCACGCCCCACTTGGCCTTGCGGCGCCGGCCTTCCAGCAGGATGTGGCCCGCCAGGCGCGCACCCGTCATGCCGAAGGGGTGGCCGATGGAGATGGCGCCGCCGTTGACGTTCAGGCGCTCGTTGGGAATGCCCAGCTTGCGCTGGCAGTACAGAGCCTGGGAGGCGAAAGCCTCGTTGAGTTCCCACAGGTCGATGTCCTCGACCTTGAGGCCGTGGCGCGCCAGCAGCTTGGGGACCGCGAAGACGGGGCCGATGCCCATTTCGTCAGGCTCGCAGCCGGCCACGGCAAAGCCGCGGAAGGCACCCAGCGGGGACAGGCCCAGGCGCTCGGCCTGCTTGGCCTCCATCAGCACGCAGGCCGACGATCCATCGGACAGCTGCGAGGCATTGCCGGCCGTGATGAACTGGTCCGGGCCCTTGACGGGTTCCAGCTTGGCCAGGCCTTCCAACGTGGTGGAGGCGCGGTTGCAGTTGTCCTTGGTGGCGACCACGTCGCGGTAGGTGATCTCGCCCGTGTCCTTGTTCTTCTCGGCCATGCGCGTGGCGCAGGCAATGATTTCGTCCTTGAACAGGTCGGCGGCCTGGGCGGCGGCCGTGCGCTGCTGGCTTTGCAGCGAGAAGGCGTCCTGGTCCTCGCGGCTGATGCCGTAGCGGCGCGCCACGATGTCGGCCGTGTCGATCATGGCCATGTACAGCGCGGGCTTGTGCTCGACCAGCCAGGGGTCCATGTCGGTGGGCAGGTTGTTGCCGGGGCGGATGCCCGAGATGGTCTCGATGCCGCCGGCCAGCATGGCGTCCACGCCCTCGGCCACGATGCGGCCCGCCGCGATGGCGATGGACTGCAGGCCCGAGGCGCAAAAGCGCGTGATGGTCGTGCCCGCGATGGACAGGGGCAGCTCGGCACGCAGCACGGTCTGGCGGCCCAGGTTGCGGCCCTGGAAGCCGTCGGGGTTGCCGCAGCCCAGGATCAGGTCCTCGATCATGGCCGGGTCGATGCCCGAGCGCTCGACCGCGGCCTTGACCGAGAAGGCCGCCAGCTGGGCGGCGGGCGTGACGTTGAACTCGCCGCGGTGCGACTTGGTCAGGGGCGTGCGGGCAGTGGAAACGATGACGGCTTCGCGCATGGTCGGTCCTTGCTTGTCTCTGGAAAATTGTTGTGGTTGTGCACGGCCCTGCCCGCTCTGCATTGGACGGAGCGGGTCAAGGGCATGGCGGGGAAACGCGGGGGCGGCTTACGCTGCCTTGTTCAGGCTTTCGAAATCGCGGCCTTCGGCGACCAGCTTTTCGAGCAGGGGAGCGGGCTTCCAGAACAGCGCGTCTTCCTTGGCGAATTCGCGGATGTCGGCCAGCACCTTGTCCAGACCTTGCATGTCGGCCCACTTCATGGGGCCGCCACGAAAGCGCGGGAAGCCGTAGCCGGACAGGAAGGTCACGTCCACATCCAGCGGGCGCAGGGCAATGCCCTCCTCCACCACCTTGGCGCCTTCGTTGACCATGGCGGCCATGTAGCGGCGCATGATTTCCTCAGGGGTGAACTTGCGCGGCGTCACGCCCTTCTTGGCGCGCTCGGCATCGACGATGGCCAGCACTTCGGGGTCGGGCTGGCCGACGCGTGCGCCCTGCGGGTAGAGGTAGAAGCCACGGCCCGTCTTCTGGCCGAACCAGCCGCGCTCGCAGACGCGGTCGGCCACTTCGACGTATCGGGCCTTGGGATCGCGCGTGGCAGCACGCCGCTTGCGCGTGGCCCAGCCGATGTCGCCGCCGGCCAGGTCGGTGACCTGGAACGGGCCCATCGGGTAGCCGAAGCCGCGCACGGCCTCGTCGATCTCGTAGGGGCTGGCGCCGTCTTCCATGATGTAGTCGGCCGCCTGCTTGTAGACGGCCAGGATGCGGTTGCCGATGAAGCCGTCGCAGACGCCGGCGCGCACGGGCACCTTCTTCATGCGCTTGGCCAGCTCGAAGGCCGTGGTCACCACGTCGGGCGCCACCTTGGCGGGCACCACGATCTCCAGCAGCTTCATGATGTTGGCGGGGCTGAAGAAGTGCAGGCCGATCACGTCCTGCGGGCGCGAGGTGGCGGCGGCAATGGCGTCGATGTCCAGGTAGGAGGTGTTGGTGGCCAGCACGGCGCCGGGCTTGCAGACGCGGTCCAGTTCCTTGAACACGGCCTTCTTGACTTCGAGGTCCTCGAACACGGCCTCGATCACCAGGTCCACATCCTTGATGTCGTCATAGGAGGTGCTGGGCGTGTAGCGCGCCATGACGGCGGCCTTGGCCTCCTCGGTCATGCGGCCCTTGGCGATCAGGCCGTTGTAGACCTTCTCCACATTGGCCTGGCCGCGCGCGATGGAGTCGGCGTCGCGCTCGATCATGGTTACCGTGAGGCCCGCGTCCAGCGCGGACACCGTGATGCCGGCGCCCATGGTGCCGCCGCCGATGACGGCGATCTTGGCAAAGTGGCGCGGCGCAGCGGCCTTGGCTTCGGGAATCTTGGCGGTTTCGCGCTCGGCGAAGAAGGCGTGGATCAGGCCGGCGCGCTGCGGGCTGTTCAGGCACTCCACGAACAGGGCACGCTCCTTGGCGATGCCTTCGTCGAAGGGCAGCTCCACGGCGGCGCGCACGCATTCCACGATCTTCAGCGGCGAGAACAGGCCGCGGCTCTTCTTGGCGGTGTCGGCGGCCAGCGCGTCGAGTTCGGCCAGGGCGGCGGCCTTGTCGGCAATCTGGATGTCACGCGTGCGGCGCGGCGCGGTATTGGATGCCAGCAGCTCGTTGGCGTAGGCCAGGCCTGCGGCCGTGGCGTCGGTGCCGTCCACCAGCTTGTCCACCAGGCCGGCAGCCAGCGCGGCCTTGGCCGACAGGTGCTTGCCGCTGAGCATGAGGTCGGCGGCCGCCTTCACGCCCATCAGGCGCGGTGCGCGCTGCGTGCCGCCAGCGCCGGGCAGCAGGCCCAGGTTGACTTCGGGCAGGCCGAGCTTGGCAGCCGGCAAAGCCAGGCGGTAGTGGGCCGACATGGCCACTTCCAGGCCGCCGCCCAGGGCCGGGCCATGGATGGCGGCGACCACGATCTTGTCGGAGGCTTCGAGACGATTGAGCACCTCGGGCAGCGAGGGTGGCATGGCGGGCTTGCCGAATTCGCGGATGTCTGCTCCGGCGATGAAGGCCTTGCCCTCACCCACGATGAGCACGGCCTTGACGGCGGCATCCGATTCGGCCTGCTCCACGGCAGCCAGCAGGCCGGCGCGCACGGCCTGGCCCAGGGCATTCACGGGGGGGTTGTTGATGCTGACCACCAGCACGGCACCATCAAGGCGGGTCTGGACCACGGAAGCCTGGGCTTGTTCGCTCATCTGTATGTCTCCGAACTTGGGTTTTCCACTCAAAACATCCATTCTTGCCACGACAATGGTTCTTTACAATCCCATGAATCATTGACAGACTGTAAAAAAATCTTTGACATTGAGGCGCTTGCGCGCCTTCCCCCCTCTATTCGCTGCGCGAGGAGGGGGACGAGACCATCGCTGCAGGGCGGCACGGCCGGCGTAGGCCCTTGCTCGGTGTCCCTGGTTTTGGAGCCCCGCCCATTTCATAGGCTGTGGGCGAAGCAAAGTATCTGGACATATCCATGGATCTGAACTCGCTGACCCTGCTGGTGGAAATCATCGATAGCGGCAATCTGAGCCAGGCGGCGCGCAAGCTGAAGATGACGCGGGCCAATGTGAGCTATCACCTGACGCAGCTGGAAAAATCGGTGGGGGTGCAGCTGGTGCGGCGCACCACGCGGCGCGTGGAGCCGACCGAGGTGGGGATGCGGATGTACGAGCATGGCCGCGCGATCCAGAACGAGATGATGTCGGCGCGCGAGACGATCACGTCGCTGGGCCAGGGGATGGCGGGCCGCGTGGGGCTGAGCGTGCCCAGCGGCTATGGGCAGATCGTGATGAGCGACTGGCTGATCGAGTTCAAGCGGCTGTATCCGGGCATCGTGCTGGATGTGCTGTTCGAGAACCGGGCCGACCATTTGCGCGACGAGGTGGACATCGCCATCCGCGTGATCCAGGAGCCGCCGCTGTCGGTGATTGCGCGCAGCCTGGGCAATGTGCACTACGTGGCCTGCGCCTCACGCGAGTATGCGCAGCAGCACGGCCTGCCCGCCACGCTGTACGAGCTGCGCAACAGCCCGCTGATCACGGCCGGCGTGATGGGCCGCCAGCTGCGCCTGTCGGCCTACCAGGGAACGGACCGCCAGGAGGTGCTGCTGGCGCCGACCATGATCTCCGAGCACTTCCCGTTCCTGCGCCAGGGCATTCTGGCGGGCCTGGGCGTGGGCCTGGTGCCCGACTACGTGGTGCAGGACAAGGTGGCCAGCGGCGAGGTGGTGCTGACCCTGCAGGAGTACCGCCTGAGCATCTTCGGCACCCACATGTACCTGCTGTACCTGCCCGACCGTCATCAGACGCGGGCCGTGCGCACCTGCATCGACTTCCTGCTGGCCAAGGCTGGCCAGGGTGGCAGCGGCAGCGGCGACGCTGCCGCCACCTGAATCAGCGGCGGTACCAGCCGCCCGGGCGCTGGTACCAGCCACGCGGGCCATGGTCCCAGCCGTGCGGGCGCCAGCCATAGCCGGGGTGTGGCGGCGCGGCCCAGTAGCCGGGGCGCCAGGCATAGCGGCCGCCACCCCAGCCCCAGGAGCCGCCGATCCAGACATGGACCGGCGAGGGAGCGACCGGAATGACCTCGGTCTGCAGCGGCGGCGGCGCCATGGGCGCATAGACCACCTCGCCCGAAGGACCTACGGGATAGGCAGGCGCCACCACGCAGCCGGTCAATGCCACGGTGGCGGCAGCCAGAACCAGGGCCGGAACCAGGCGACGGCCCGGCGTTTGAATCGATACAGACTTCACGATGCACTCCTGGCCGCGCTTTGGGCGGCCATGCAGATACAACGAAAAAGCCCCTGCCGGTTGTTGACAGGGGCTTGTGAAGCCTGAGTAAAGATCCGCCGCCAAAGGTAGCGGCGGGATCGGTCGCTCAGAGGTTCTGCGCGTTTTGCAGCGCGGCAATGCGCTCTTCGATCGGCGGGTGGGTCGAGAACAGCTTGCCGATGCCGCCGGCAATGCCCATGGCGGCCACGCTCTTGGGCAGCTCGCCGGGGTGCATGCCGCCCAGGCGGGCCAGGGCGTTCATCATCGGCTGCTTGCGGCCCATGAGCTGGGCGGCGCCCGCATCGGCGCGGAATTCGCGCTGGCGCGAGAACCAGGCCACGATGATGGCGGCCAGGAAGCCCAGCACGATGTCCAGCACGATGGTGGTCACGTAGTAGCCGATGCCGGGGCCCGAGCTGCTTTCGTCGTTCTTGCGCAGGAAGCTGTCCACGGCATAGCCGATGACGCGCGACAGGAAGACCACGAAGGTGTTCATCACGCCCTGGATCAGGGTCATGGTCACCATGTCGCCATTGGCGATGTGGGCGACCTCGTGGCCGATCACGGCCTCCACCTCTTCGCGCGTCATGCCTTCCAGCAGGCCCGTGGACACGGCCACCAGGGCCGAGTTCTTGAAGGCGCCGGTGGCGAAGGCATTGGGCTCGCCCTCGTAGATGCCGACTTCGGGCATGCCGATGCCGGCACGGTCGGCGAAGCCGCGCACGGTGTTGACGATCCAGGCCTCATCGGCGTTGCGCGGCTCGTTGATCACGTGCACGCCCGAGCTCCACTTGGCCAGCGGCTTGGAGATCAGCAGCGAGATGATGGCGCCGCCAAAGCCCATGATGAAGGCGAAGCCCAGCAGGGCCCCGAGGTTCAGGCCATTGGAAGTCAGGAAGCGGTTGACGCCCAGCAGGCTGGCGACGATGCCCAGCACCACCACGACGGCGACGTTGGTCAAAAGAAAAAGTGCGATGCGTTTCATCAGTGGGTTCTCCACAAAGTGGGGAAAGGGGGAAGGATCTGGGCCCTGCAGCGTTGAAAAGTGAGGGCCCCACCGGCTGTTTTCAAGCCGGGTCCTGCGCCGTTGCCATTCCTTGTTGTGATGCTTGTGCGGAACGGGGCGCCCGGAACACGAGAGAGTCATCATAGAAGGAAAAGTTCTCGTTCTCGTGGCACCAGCCGGGCACGCCCAGCACGGGCAAGGGTGCAAAAGGCTTGCACGCCAGGGTGTCGGCCTCCAGCCAGATGCTGCCGGCCAGCCAGGCGTCGATGTCCGACGTGGCGGGGCCTGCCGTGGCGCCTGCACCATCCGTGTGCACGCACAGCACATGGGCCGTGATGGGCTTGCGCGGCTGCACCAGCTTTTCCAGCAGCGCATGGCCTATGGGCAGCAGCCTGGCCTGGCGCCACAGCGCGCGTCGCTCCACGAAGAGCTGCTGCCAGCGCCGGTGCCTCAGCGCCTCGCACAGCGCGGCCGGCGCCAGCAGCAGGGCGCCGTTCTCGTCCAGCACGGTGACGGCATCGCGCAGCGGCCCGCGCTGCGCGCCCACGCCCGCCTGGGCAATGGCGCGGGCCTGCAGGGCATTGCAGCGCTGCTTGAGCGCGGGCCAGCGCAGCCAGATCAGGCCGTTGAGGAAGTCATGCAGGTTGTCGCGCGTGGGGATGCAGCGCATCTCGAAGATGAATTGCTCGTAGGCCTTGCCTTCGGGCAGATCGTGCTGGGGCACAAAGCGCCAGGGCAGCGCCTGTGCGTCGGCCAGTGACTGCAAGGCCTGCCAGACCGGCCGGCCCTGCGCCACCTGCAGGCAGGCCGCCCTGCCCTGCGTTTGCAGCCCCTGCAGCCAGGGCGCATTCCAGTCGATGGGGAACGTCAATTGCCGGAGGGCCTGGACTGGGCCTTGGCCAGGCGCTTGTCGCGCACGGCCACGCGCGAGGTGCCTTCGTCGCGCATCTCGAACGCCTGCGTGGCCGCCAGCAGCTTGGTGAGCGTGGCGTAGCCGTAGTTGCGCGCATCGAACGAGGCCTTGTTGCCGATCTGCGCGCCCACGGCGCCCACATGGGCCCAGCCGCTTTCGTCCTGCGTGGCGTTGACGGCGCTGCGCAGCATGGCCAGCAGGCGCGTGTCCTGGCGCAGCTCCTGCGAAGGAACGCGCAGGCAGGGGCGCTGCGGCTCGGGAGCGGACAAGGAGGCAGGTGCCTGCTCGGCCTGGGCCGGCGCGCGTTCCTTGCCGGCACCGTTGGGCGGCTGGGGCGCGGCGGCGGCCGATGCAGCCACGGGCGGCACCGCCGCCTGGCCTGCCTCATGCGCGGCGTCCTGGCCATTGCCGTTGGCTGGCGCCGCCTCGCCCAGCGCTTCCAGGTACAGGAAGCGCGAGCAGGCATTGACGAAGGGCTGGGGCGTCTGCGCCATGCCGAAGCCGTAGACGGCCGCGCCCTTGGAGCGCAGGTGCATGACCAGCGGGGTGAAGTCGGCGTCGGAGGAGACGATGCCGAAGGCGTCGGGCCGCTCGGTGTAGAGCAGCTCCATGGCGTCCACGGTCATCGCCATGTCGGTGGCGTTCTTGTGCTTGGAGTAGTCGAACTGCTGCATGGGCCGCAGTGCGAAATCGAGCAGCTTGCGCTGCCAGCCGCTGAGCGAATGCTTGGTCCAGTTGCCGTAGGCGCGGCGGATGTCGATGACGCCGAAGGTCGACAGCTCGGTCAGGATCTCGTCGATCATCTCGGCCGGCGCGTTGTCGGCGTCGATCAGCAGGGCGATGCGCGGTTGCGGCTCAGGCATGGCAATCCTCTGGCGGGTGGCAGTCCCGCCAGCTTAAACCAGCTTCCAGGGCAGGGCTTCGCCCGAGCGCAGCGGCTTCAGTTGCGCCTCGCCGAAGGCGAAGCTGTCCGGCGGCGTCCAGCTTTCGCGCACCAGGGTGATCTTGCCGGTGTTGCGCGGCAGGCTGTAGAAGTCCGGGCCGTTGAAGCTGGCGAAGGCTTCGAGCTTGTCCAGCGCGCCGGCATTGTCGAAGGCCTCGGCATACATCTCGATGGCGGCATGGGCGCTGTAGCAGCCCGCGCAGCCGGTGGCGTGTTCCTTGAGATGGGCCGCGTGCGGCGCGCTGTCCGTGCCCAGGAAGAACTTGGGCAGGCCGCTGGTGGCCGCCTCCACCAGGGCCAGGCGGTGCGTCTCGCGCTTGAGCACGGGCAGGCAGTAGTAGTGGGGACGGATGCCGCCCGTGAAGATGGCATTGCGGTTGAACAGCAGATGCTGGGGCGTGATGGTGGCGCCCACGAAGCGGTCGGCCTCGGTCACGTACTGGGCGGCTTCGCGCGTGGTGATGTGTTCGAAGACGATCTTGAGTTCGGGGAAGTCGCGGCGCAGCGGGATCAGGTGCTGGTCGATGAAGGCGGCTTCGCGGTCGAACAGGTCGATGTCGCTGCTGGTGACTTCGCCGTGCACCAGCAGCAGCAGGCCTTCGCGCTGCATGGCTTCCAAAGTGGGGTAGATCTTGCGCAGGTCGGTGACGCCGTGGTCGCTGTTGGTGGTGGCGCCAGCCGGGTAGAGCTTGCAGGCCACGACGCCGGCCGCCTTGGCGCGCACGATTTCCTCGGGCGGCAGGTTGTCGGTGAGGTACAGCGTCATCAGCGGCTCGAAGGCCATGCCCTCGGGCACGGCCGAGAGGATGCGCTGCTTGTACTCCAGCGCCTGCTCGGCGGTGGTCACCGGCGGCTTGAGGTTGGGCATGATGATGGCGCGCGCAAACTGCGCGGCCGTATGCGGCACCACGCTGCGCATGGCTTCGCCATCGCGCACGTGCAGGTGCCAGTCATCGGGACGGGTGATCGTGAGGGTGTTGGTGGAGGCGGTCATTCCGCCATTTTCCCATCGCTGCGAAACCGCGGGCCAATTGCGGGGCACGCCACCCTCGGGACTGGCGCGTGGCTAACGCGGTCGCAGGTGCTGCGGCCCCAGCTGCTGCAGGCCTTGCACGCCGATCAGGGCCATGTTGCGCCGCATCTCGGCCGCCAGGATGGCGATGGCGTGCAGCACGCCGTCCTCGCCGCCCACGGCGCCCGCATAGTTGAAGGGCCGGCCCACGAAGACGAAGTGCGCGCCCAGGGCCAGCGCCACCAGCACGTCGTTGCCCCTGCGAAAGCCGCTGTCGATCATCACCGGGTAGTCCGGCCCCAGCGCACCCACCACCAGGGGCAGCATGTGCAGGGGCGAGACCGCGCCATCGAGCTGGCGGCCGCCGTGGTTGGACAGGATGATGGCGTCGGCCCCGGCATCGCGCGCGGCCAGCGCGTCCTGCGGGCTGAGGATGCCCTTGACCACGAGGCGGCCCTTCCAGCGCCGGCGTATCAGGGCCAGGTGTTCCCAGCTCAGGTGGTCGCGCGCGCCGAAGTCGCGCGTGACGGTGGACGAGAGAATGGGCGCGCCGCGCGCGGCCTGCGAGTTCTCGAAGTGCGGCATGCCATGCCGCACCAGGGTGCGCAGCGCCGTGCCCAGCAGCCAGCGCGGATGGGTGATGCCCTCCCAGGCCAGGCGCAGGCCGGGCCGCAGCGGCGTCGAGAAGCCCGCGCGGATGTTGTTCTCGCGGTTGCCCGACACGGGCGTATCCACGGTGACGACCAGGGTGGCGAAGCCTGCGGCCTCCACGCGCCCCAGCAACTGCACGATGCGTTCGGTCTCGCCGGGCACATAGGCCTGGAACCAGGCCTGGGGATTGGCCTGGACCACCTCCTCCATGCGGGTCAGCGAGGTGCCGCTCAGGATGGCCGGGATGCGGGCGGCCGCCGCCGCGCGCGTCTGCACCAGGTCGCCCCGGTAGGCCGACAGCGCGCTGATGCCCATGGGCGCGATGCCGAAGGGCGCAGCCCAGGTCTGGCCCAGCAGCGGCGTGGCCAGCGTGCGCCGCGAAGTGTCGGTGAGCACGCGCGTCACCCAGCGGTGGGCATCGAAGGCCTCGCGGTTGGCGCGCAGGGATTTGTCGGTCTCGCAGCCGCCGCTGACGTAGGCGAAGATCGGCGCAGGCAGGTGGTGGCGCGCCGCCCGCTCGAAATCATCGAGCGACAGGATGCGCCTGAGCCTGCGCGGCGTGGAGGAGGCCTGGCCCGCACCCAAGAGAGCGGGTAGGGGTGCGGAGGAACTGGGGGTGTCGAGCCGGTCGACCTCGATTGGGGCTGCCATGGTCAGTTGATCTGGAACTTGCCCTCGCGGATCAGCTTGCCCCATTTGGCGTGCTCGCTGCGAATCCACTCGCCGAACTGCGCGCCATTGGCGGGCGTGGCCATGCTGCCTTCCTGGGCCAGCTTCTCTTTGACCTCCTTGGTGGCCAGCAGCTTCATGGTCGCGTCGGCAATGCGCTCGGCGATGGGGGCGGGCAGATTGGCCGGCCCCACCAGGCCCAGCCAGGTGGAGGCCTCGAAGCCCGGATAGCCCTGCTCGGCCACCGTGGGCACGTCGGGCAGGGACGGCACGCGCTGGGCCGAGGTGACGGCCAGCGCACGGATCTTGCCCGTGGCCAGTTGCGACATCACCGACACCGTGTTGCCGAAGTACAGGTCCACCTGCCCGCCCATCAGGTCGGTGAGCGCGGTATTGGCGCCCTTGTAGGGCACCTGCAGCACCTCGATGCCCGCGCGGCGTGCCAGCATTTCCCCGGCCAGGTGGCCTACCGTGCCATTGCCGGCCTGGGCGATGCCGTAGGTGCCGGGCCTGGCCTTGGCCGCCTTGATGAAGTCCTGCAGGTTCTTGAAGGGCGAGTCGCGCCGCACGGTCAGCACCACGGGCTGCAGGGCCACGCTGGCGATGGGCGTGAAGTCCTTGAGCGCATCGAAGGGCATCTTGGCGTAGAGGCTGGGATTGATGGCCAGGTTGGCGGCCTGCCCCATGCCGATGGTGTAGCCGTCCGGCGCGGCCTTGGCCACGGCATCCAGGCCGATGTTGCCGCCCGCGCCGGGCTTGTTGTCTATGACCATGGTCCAGCCCATGGCGATGTTGAGCCGGTCGGCCACCAGGCGCGAGGTGGCATCCGTGCCGCCGCCGGGCGGAAACGGCACGACCAGGCGCACGGGCCGCTGCGGCCATTCGCCCTGGGCCAGCGCCAGTGCAGGGAAGGCCGTGGCCAGGGCGGCGGCAGCGCCGCCCAGAAGATGCCGTCTGCGCATTGTCATTGTTTGTCTCCTTGGAATCGTTACGGCGGGAAAAAGTCGGGCGCAGCCTGCGCGCGGGACGCTAGACCGGCAGGCCCTTGGCGCGCAGCACGGCGTCGAAGCGCTCGGGGTCGGCCGTGCCGCTGCGGTTGGTCTCGCGGATGACGGCCTCGCGGGCCAGGTGGGCCTGGCTGCGGCGCAGCACCTCGGCGGCCTCGGCCGCGGGCACGGCGATCACGCCGTCGGCATCGCCCACGATCAGGTCGCCGGGCAGCACGGCCAGGCCGGCGCAGGCCACGGGCACATTGATCTCGCCCGGGCCGTCCTTGCTGGGCCCGCGGTGCGTGTGGCCGCGCGCAAAGATGGGCATGCCGTCCTGCGCCCATTCGCACAGGTCGCGGATGGCACCGTCGATGACCAGGCCGCCCAGGCCGCGCGCCAGGCAGGTGGTGCGCATCAGGCCGCCGACCAGGGCCTGCGAGACATCGCCCCCGCCGTCGATGACCAGCACGTCGCCGGGCTGCACCATCATCAGCGCCTTGTGGATCATGAGGTTGTCGCCGGGCCGCACGCGCACGGTGACGGCGGGGCCGCAGAGAACGGCCTCCAGCCGCGCGTGGTACTGGCGCAGGCCGATGGCGCCGACATTGCGGCTCATGGCGTCGCCGATGGCGGCCACGGGAATGGCCTTGAAGGCCTGGACGACGCCGGCCTCGGGGCCTTCGGCGCGCGGATGGATGCGGTAGCCCGCAGGCCATTGGCTGGATGGGGTGGTCATGGCAAATCTCCGGGAAAAAACAGCTCAGCGCAGAACCTCGGGGTTCACGCAGTAGGACGGATCGGCGGGGCTGCCCTGCAGCCAGCCCAGCACATTGGCGGCGGCCATGCCGGCCATGGCCTCCAGCGCAGCGGGCGTGGAGCCGCCCACATGGGGCGTCAGCACCACGTTGTCCAGCGCGGCCAGGGCGTGGCCTACAGGCAGGGGCTCCTCGGCCATGGTGTCCAGACCGGCGGCGGCCAGGCGGCCGCTGCGCAGGGCGTCGATCAGCGCCGCCTCGTCCACCACCTCGCCCCGCGCGGTGTTGACCAGCAGGGCGCCGCGCGGCAGCTGGGCGATGCGGCCGGCATCGAGCAGATGGCGCGTGCGGGCATTCAGGGGCACGTGCAGGCTGAGCACATCGGACAGGGGCAGCAGCTCGTCCACCGAGCCCAGCATGCGCACGCCCGCCACGGTGCCGGGCCCTGGGGCGCAGGCCGGATCGAATGCAGGATCGAAGGCCACCACCTGCATGCCCAGCGCCAGCGCCACGCGCGCCACGCGCTGGCCCACCTGGCCAAAGCCCAGCAGGCCCAGGGTGCGGCCGCTCAGCTCCAGGCCGTCCTGGGCGCGGGACCAGCGGCCGGCGCGCAGCTCGGCATCCATCCAGGCGATGCGGCGGGCGGCCGCGAACATCAGGCCCAGCGTCATCTCGGCCACGGACTGGGCATTGGCGCCCGGCGTCACATAGACCGGAATGCCCCGCTGGCTGGCCGCGGCCACATCGATATTGCTCACGCCCACGCCGTGCTTGGAGATGACCTTGAGCGTGGGACAGGCCGCGATGGCAGCGGCCGACAGCGTGGCCGTGCGCGAGATCACGGCATCGACGCTCTCGCGTGCCAGCACGGCGGCGACCTCGGCCTCGCCGCCGCCGTCTTGCAGGTACAGCACGCGGCAGTGCGCCGCCTGCAGGCGCTGCAGCCCGGCGGGCGCCAGGCGTGGCGCGGTCACGAAAACGGTGGGCGGGTGGGTAGTGGCGGTCATGGAAACGGGCAATTCGCTTTGTCGATGCACCGCATTCTTGTGAGCGCCACCCATTCCGTCCATTCGATAATGTTCATTCAAACATCACTTTTATTCATCGATGGACCTGCACCTGCGCGACCTGCGCTTCTTCGAGATCGTGGCCGACCTCGGGCACCTGGGCCGGGCCGCAGAACAGCTGGGGCGCACCCAGCCCGCGCTGAGCAAATGCATACAGCGCCTGGAACTGACCGTGGGCGGCGCGCTGTTCGAGCGTGCCGGGCGCGGCATACGCCTCACGCCGCTGGGCGATGTGCTGCTGGCCCGCGCGCGCATGCTGCGCAATGCCAGCCAGGAGGCGCTGCGCGAGGTGCGCGACTTCAACGAAGGCCATGCCGGCCATGTGCGCATCGGCAGCGGGCCGGTGGCCGCCGACCACCTGCTGCCCGAGCTGTGCAGCAAGGCCCTGGCCGACGGGCGGCGCATCACCATCAGCATCGTGATCGGTCCCAGCTGGGAACTGCGCGACCGCCTGCGCGAGGGCCAGCTGGACCTGCTGATCGGCCTCACGGCCGAGGGCGATCCCGAGCTGGTCTCCCACCCGATTGCCGAGGACGTGGTGGTGGTCGCGGCGCGCCAGGACCATCCCGTCTTCGAGCGCCAGCGCATCACCATGGCCGCGCTGCTGCGCCATCCCTGGGCCCTGCCCAGCGCCAACATTCCCAGCCGGCAATGGCTGGACCAGGCCTTCACCTCGCGCGGCATGCCGGCGCCCACGGTGCAGGTGGAGGCGGGCTCCATCCCGCTGCTGCCGCGCATGGTGGCCAAGACCGATCTGCTGACCTTCGTCTCGCGCCACACGCTGCGGCTGGAGCGCAGCCGCACGCTCAGGGAAGTGCGCCTGCCGGCCACCACGCTGCGCCGCCACCTGGGCGTGACCTGCCGGCGCGACGGCTATCTGTCGCCCGCCGCCCGGCACATGCTGGAGCTGCTGCGCGCCGACGGCCAGGCCCTGTTCGGCGAGGATGCCTCGCCTCTGGACGAGGACTGATTCCAGCGGACCGGGGCTAGGGCCCCGCCCTCGCGCCCGCATCGGCCAGGCGCAGCAGGCCCGCCAGGTCGACGATGGTCAGCCGGCCATAGGCGGCCTGCAGCAGGCCGCGCTGCTCCAGCAGGCGCAGCTCCTTGTTGATGGTCTGGCGCGAGACCGACAGCATGGCGGCCAGGTCGCTCTGCGAGATGCGCAGCACCACGCCCTTCCCGTCGGGCGCGGGCTGGCCATGCGTGGGGGCCAGCCGCGCCAGCAGCTCGGCCACGCGGTTGTCGATGTTGCTGAAGGCGTGGCGCTGCTGGACGACGATCAGCTCGTGCATGCGCGCCAGCACCAGCAGGCAGATGTCCTTCCACAGCGGCGGATGGGCATCGAGCAGGGCCAGGAAGGACTCGCCGGGAATCTCCACCAGCACCGTGGGCTGGTGCGCGTGGTAGTCGTAGACGAATTGCGTGTGCTCCAGCAGCCGCGCCAGGCCGACGATGTCGCCCGCGCTGTGCATGGACAGCACGAAGCGCGAGCCCGTGGCGTCCACGCCGCCCACTTCCACGCAGCCCGAAGCCACCACCAGCACCTCGCGCCGCTTGGGGTCGGCGGCGCGCACCTGCTGGTGGCGCTCGTAGCGGCCCAGGCGGGACAGCGCCGTCAGCTCATCCAGCACCTCGGGCGGCCAGTTGCGCAGCATGCGGCACAGGCCCAGGGCGCGGCGGATCAGCGCCGAAGGGTCGGCCACGGGAGCAGGCTTGGAGCGCATGGTTCTCTCACGATGTCGAAGGCCCCGGGTTAGTCCGGTGCCCATGTACCGCCATTTGTCAATGGCTTGACAGAGTGCATCCCCTGTCGCTCGGGATAGTAGCAAGCAAGCCACCGGGCAAAGCATCCGGGGCGCTACCAAGGAGACAAGTTCGTGAAGCACAAGCATTGGCTGGCCGCCGGCGGCATGGCGGCCCTGGGCACGTCCGCGTGGGCCCAGAGCAGCGTGGAGATGTTCGGCATCGTCGACGTCCACATCAACAGCGCAAGGTCGGGCGCCACGCGCCTGAGCCGGCTGGAGGATGGGGGCAGCGCGGCATCGCGCATCGGCTTTCGCGGCAGCGAGGACCTGGGCGGCGGCCTGCGCGCCCAGTTCATGCTGGAGGCCGGCGTGGCGCCGGATACGGGCCTGGGCACCATTCCCGGCCCGGGCCTGGCCTTCACGCGCCAGGCCTGGGTGGGGCTGAACAGCGGCTGGGGCGCCGTGGAGATGGGCCGCATGTACACGCCCATGTTCGGCGCGCTGTTCCGGGCCGATCCGCTGGGCATGAACGCGCTGTTTTCCTCGCTGAACCTGGTGTCGGCCACCGATGCCCAGGCCGGCCTGCGGCCGTTTGCGGCGCGGGCCAACAACCTGGTGCGCTACCGCACGCCGACAGGCCAGCCCTGGCTGGCGGACCTGGCCTATTCCTTCGGCGAAGTGGCTTCGCCGAACAGCAGCAACGGCCGCCTCTACGGCGCCACGCTGGGCTGGAACCAGAAGCCCTGGTTTCTGGCCTACAGTTTCCAGAAGTCCGTGGAAGGCAGCGCCGCCGCACCCGTGGCCGCGCCCGCCACCAGCCAGTACCAGGCGTTGTCGGCCAGCTGGGAAGCCCTGGACGGCCTGCGCCTGACGGGCAACTACGTCATCAACCGTGTGGACCGTGCAGACACACCCAAGGCGAAGCTGGCCCAGCTGGGCGCCGATTGGAGCGTGGATGCGCGCTCCAAGCTGCTGGTCTCGGTGGCGCGGCGCGAGGTGGGCGGCACGGACCGCGCCCAGAACACCTGGACGCTGGGCTACGACTACGCGCTGAGCAAGCGCACCGTGCTCTACGCGCGCTGGCTGCAGCTGGGCAACGCGGCCAATGCCTCGGCCGCCATTGCCAACGTGCCGGTGGCCGCCAACAGCGGCGACGGCGTGCGGTCCCTGGCGCTGGGCGTGCGCCACAACTTCTGAGGGACACCCATGACCGACAGCCATTGCTTCGACACTTCCCGGCTCGACGCGCTGTTCGCGCCGCGCTCCATCGCCGTGGTCGGCGCCTCGGACCAGGCCAGCAAGATCGGCGGCATTCCGCTGGACTACCTGCTGCGCTTCGGCTACGGCGGCGCGCTGTATGCGGTGAACCCGCGCGCCAGCCGCGTGCAGGGCCTGCCCGCGCACGAGCGGCTGGCCGCCATCGGCGCGCCGGTGGACCTGGCCATCGTCGCCGTGCCGCAGTCGCAGGTGGCCGGCGTGCTGGAGGATGCGGCCGCCGCGCGCGTGCAGTCCATGGTGCTGTTTTCCTCGGGCTATGCCGAGACCGGCTCCGAAGGCACGGCCGCCCAGCAGGCGCTGGCGCGGCGCGCGCAGGAGGCGGGCATACGCCTCATCGGCCCGAACTGCCTGGGCTTCATGCGCCCCGGCCACCAGGTGTACGCCACGTTCTCGCCCGCGCCGGGCGGCGGCCTGGTGCGGCCCGGGCGCATCGGCATGGTCAGCCAGTCGGGCGCCTTCGGTGCCTATGCCTACAGCCTGGCGCGCGAGCGCGGGCTGGGCCTGTCGCTGTGGGCCACCACGGGCAACGAGGCCGATGTGCAGCTGGCCGATGGCCTGGCCTGGCTGGCCCAGGACCCCGAGACCGACGTGATCATGGCCTACATGGAAGGCTGCCGCGACGGCCCCCGGCTGCGCGCGGCCCTGGCCCTGGCGCAGGAGCGCGGCAAGCCCGTGGTCATGTGCAAGGTGGGCACCAGCGCCCTGGGCGCGGCCGCCGCCGCATCGCACACGGCCTCGCTGGCGGGCAACGATGCCGTCTATGACGCGGTGTTCCGCCGCTACGGCGTGCTGCGCGCGCATTCCATCACCGACTTCTTCGCGCTGGCGGCCAGTGCCTCCATCGCCCGGGCCCCCAAGGGGCGGTCCATCGGACTGTTCACGGTCTCGGGCGGCGTGGGCGCCATGATGGCCGACGACGCCAGCGCAGCCGGCTTGGACGTGGCACCGCTGTCCGATGCGGCCCAGCGCCAGCTGCGCGAATGGGTACCGTTTTCCGCGCCGCGCAACCCCGTGGACATCACGGGCCAGGTCACCAACGACATGACGCTGCTGGAGCGCAGCGCCCGCCTGATGCTGGCCGACCGGCAGTTCGACAGCTGGCTGGGATTCTTCGCGGCAGGCGGCCTGTCCGACGCCTTCTGGCCCGTGCTGCAAAGCCTGGTGCAGACGCTGCGCACCCACCATCCCGACATCCTGCTGGCCGTCAGCACGCTGTGCCCGCCCGAGCGCCGCGATGCGCTGGAGGCGCTGGGCTGCCTGGTGTTTGCCGACCCGGGCGCGGCCATACGCTGCATTGGCGCGCTGGCCCGCCTGCATGAAACACCGCAGGCGCTGCCCGCGATGGCCGATGCAGGCAGCGCACTGCACCTGCCGGCGGGCACGCTGTCGGAGCAACGCAGCATGGCCCTGCTGGCCGAGGCCGGCGTGCCCGTGGTGCCGCACCGGCTGGTGCGCACGGCGGCCGAGGCAGCGCAGGCCGTGCAGGCCGCGCAGGAGATGGGCGGACGCATTGCGCTCAAGGTCTGCAGCGATGCCATCGCTCACAAGTCCGACGTGGGAGGCGTGGCATTGAACCTGGCGGATGCGGCCGACGCCCAGGCCGCCTTCGACCGCATCCTGGCCAACGCGCGCCAGGCCCGGCCCGATGCCCTGATCGACGGCGCGCTGGCCGCGCCCATGGTGCAGGGCGGCGTGGAGTGCATCGCCGGCGTGCACCGCGACCCGGTATTCGGCCCGGTGCTGATGTTCGGGCTGGGCGGCATCCATGCCGAGATCCTGCGCGATGTCTCGCTGCGCCTGCTGCCCATCACGCGCGACGACGCGCTGGCCATGGTGCGCGAGCTGCGGGCCTTCGCCGTGCTGGACGGCGCGCGCGGCCGCCCCCGCGTGGACCTGGACAGCATTGCCGACACGCTGTGCGCCCTGGCCGGCTTTGCGCAGCGCGCGGGCGCCACGCTGGAAAGCGCCGAGATCAACCCCCTGATCGCCCGCCCGCGCGAGGACGGCGGCTGCGTGGCCGTCGATGCGCTGGTCATCGGCAGGGAGGCCGCATGAAAGCAAATGCCCATTCCATCTCCCACCCGGAGGCCACCATGAACACACCCCTGCTGCGCACCGCCGCACTGACCTGCCTTGCCCTGGCCTGCAGCGCCGCGCTGGCCCAGGACGGCTATCCTGCCCGGCCCGTGCGCATCGTCGTGCAATACCAGGCCGGCGGCTCCACCGACACCGTGGCGCGCATCCTGGCCGAGGGCCTGGCCAAGCGCCTGGGCCAGCCCGTGGTGGTGGACAACCGCAGCGGCGCGGGCGGCATCATCGGCACCGAGCATGTGGCCAAGAGCGTGCCCGACGGCCACACCCTGCTGCTGACCGTGCCCGGGCCCATCACGGCCAACCTGGTGCTCTACAAGAAGCTGCCCTACGACCCGCGCACCGAGCTGCGCATGGTCTCGGACGTGGTCTCGCCCTCCATGGTGATGGCCGTCAACCCGGCCGTGCCGGCCAAGGACTTCAAGGGCCTGGTCGAGGCCGTGCGCCAGTCGCCGGGCAAGTACGCCATGGGTTCCTGGGGGGCGGGCACGCAGCCGCACCAGGTCCAGGTCTTCATGGACAAGGCCTACGGCCTGCAGTCGCTGCACGTGGCCTACAAGGGCGAGGGGCCCATGTCCATCGACCTGATCAGCGGCGTGATCCAGATGACGCTGGGCTCGGCCGCCACGCTCAAGCCCTTCATCGACGCCGGCAAGCTGCGCGCCCTGGCCGTGGCCGGACCGCGCCGCAGCAAGGCCCTGCCCGATGTGCCCACCTTTGCCGAGCAGGGCTACCGCGAGCCCGTGTATGCCATCACGGGATCGATCTCGCTGATGGCGCCCGCGCGCACGCCCGATGCCATCGTCGAACGCCTGGGCCGCGAGGTCGCCGCCGTGATGCGCGAGCCCCAGGTGCGCCAGCGTGTCGAGGCGCTGGGCCTGGAGGCCCAGGGCAACAGCCCGGCCGAGGCCAGCGCCGCCTACGCCGCCTTCTTGCCCGTGGCGCTGGACCTGGCGCGCTCCACGGGCGTGACCCTCGACTGACCCCCTCATCCCCTGAAGAAAACAATGGACATGAACCCGACCCCTCCCTCCCTGCCCGAAGTCCGCCGCGCCCTGGCGCGCTCCATCGGCCTGGCCGCCTTTGTCTACGGCTATCCGCTGATAGAGACCTACCGCACCTGCCGCCTGCAGACCGATGCCGGCGCCGCACGTGCCACCGGTTTGGGCTTGGACATGCGCGGCGACTTCGACACGCTGCACCACAGCCAGCGCCCCTCCACCCATGAGGACCGCGACGTGGTCACGCCCGCCAACGACCTGCTGTACTCGCTGGCCTGGATCCACCTGGCCGACGGCCCGCGCCTGCTGACCGTGCCCTCCAGCGCCGCACATCCAGGCCGCTATTTCGTGCTGGCCCTGTACGACGCCTATACCGAGAATTTCGAGAACCTGGGCCCGCGCAACTGCGCGCCCGAAGGCGAGACCGTGGTCCTGGTCGGGCCGGGCGGCCAGGTGCCGGAACACCTGGCCGGCCACCGTCTGGTGCACTGCCCCAGCAACCTGGTCTGGCTGATCGGCCGCACCGTGGTGGGCGATGCGCCCGACTGGCCTGCAGCCCGCGCGCTGCAGGCCGACATCCGGCTGGAGCCCGCGCCGGGCACGCCGAAAGGAGGCCGCCCGGCCGCCGTCGCGAACTGGGTCGGCCCGCCCGTGGACGCCATGGCGGCCGCCTTCGAGAACCAGGAGCCTGCGGCCGAGGTTGCGCCGCGATTTTTTGCCAACCTCTGCCATGCGCTGGCCGAGGCGCCTGGCCGCAAGGAGGACCAGGGGCTGCTGGCCTGGTTCGGCCAGGTCGGCCTGGTGGCCAGCGCCCACATGGCGTGGGAGCAACTGGAGGAGCCCGTGCGCGAAGGCCTGACCGAGGGCTTTGCCGACGGCGTGCGCACCGTGGCCGCCATGGGGCGCAACCGCCGGCCCCGGCCCTGGACCATGACGCCGTCCACCGGCCGCTACGGCAGCGAGTACCTGGGCCGCGCACGCACCGCCTACCTGGGCCTGGGCGCGCTGGCCACCAGCGAGGCCATCTACGCCGCCGCCCACCACGACGCAGGCCTGCAGCCGCTGGACGGCAGCCAGCGCTATGTGCTGCGCTTCAATGCCGCCGACATGCCACCGGCCGATGCCTTCTGGTCGGTCACCCTGTATGACGCCGACCGCTTTCTCTACGGCAACGAGATCGGCCGCCACTCCATAGGGGACCGCACGCCGGGCTTGCTGCGCGAGGCCGACGGCAGCCTGCAGATCGACCTGGGCCATGCCCGGCCGGCACAGGGCGCCGCCAACTGGCTGCCCACGCCGCACGGGCGCTTCTACCTCATCCTGCGCATGTACCACCCGCAGGCAGGCGCGCACCAATGGCCTGTTCCGCCCCTGCAGCCCGTGGCCGCATGAGACACGCCATGGACCTGAGCACCCTGGCCGAGGAGGCCGTCATCCACACCTGCCCGCTGTACGAGATGCGCCGCATGCGCGCGGCCACCTCGCCCCGGCGCAATGCGGCGGGCGAGGCCGCGCCCGCACCGCTGCGCTGGTGCAACCAGTTCGTGCATGCGCGCCAGCTGCTGCGCGCCGGCACCAGCCGCGTGGTCACGCCCAACAACGACACGCTCTACACCAACGCCTGGCTAGACCTGGGCGCCGGGCCGCTGGTGATCGACGTGCCCGACACGGCGGG
>NZ_LFJT01000075.1:0-30085 GCF_001682645.1 Delftia sp. JD2 | reverse complement strand
ATGGCCTGCACGCCCGCGAACAGGCGCAATTGGTAGGCGATGAACACGCCGGCTTGCGGCAATTGCTGGTGCACGGCGTCAAACATCTGCTGCGCCGATTGCACGTCGATGCGCTTCACGCCGCGCGGCGTGCGCAGGTGCACGGGCCCGGCCACCAGGGTCACCTGGGCGCCCGCATCGCGGGCGGCGCGCGCAATGGCAAAGCCCATCTTTCCGCTGGAATGGTTGGTGATGCCGCGCACGGGGTCGATGGCCTCGAAGGTCGGGCCCGCCGTGACCAGCACCTGGCGGCCCTGCAGCAGCTTGGGCGTGAAGAAGGCAGCCAGCTCCTCCATGATTTCCTCGGGCTCCAGCATGCGGCCGTCGCCCACCTCGCCACAGGCCTGGTCGCCCGTTCCCACGCCCAGCACCAGCGCACCGTCGGCCGCCACCTGCGCCAGATTGCGCTGCGTGGCCGGGTGCGCCCACATCTCGCGGTTCATGGCAGGCGCCAGCAACAGGGGCACGCGGTCCATGGGGCGAGCCAGGCACATCAGGCTCAGCAGCTCGTCGGAACGGCCCTGCACCAGGCGTGCGATGAAGTCGGCGCTGCAGGGCGCGATCAGCATGGCATCGGCCTCGCGACTGAGGTTGATGTGGGGCATGTTGTTGGGCTCGCGCGCGTCCCACTGCGAACCATAGACCGGACGGCCGGACAGCGCCTGCATGGTCACCGGCGTGATGAACTGCTCTGCCGCCTCGGTCATCACCACCTGCACGGTGGCCCCGGCCTGCACCAGCAGGCGCACCAGCTGGGCAGATTTGTAACAAGCCACGCCTCCGGAGAGGCCGAGCACCAGATGTTTACCTGCGAACACTTCAGTCATGGCGCGCAATTTAGCAGAGCCGGAGCATCCGAGCAGCCCCGCGCGGCGCGGCGAATTCGGCGGCGCATCTATAATCCTGCTTTACCACCACCAATAAAAGACATGACCAAATTTGTCTTCGTCACAGGCGGTGTGGTGTCTTCCCTGGGCAAGGGAATCGCCTCAGCCTCCCTTGCTGCGATCCTCGAATCGCGCGGCCTCAAAGTCACCCTCATCAAGCTGGATCCCTACATCAACGTGGACCCGGGCACCATGTCGCCCTTCCAGCACGGTGAAGTGTTCGTGACCGATGATGGCGCCGAGACCGATCTGGACCTTGGCCACTACGAGCGTTTCATCGAAACGCGCATGAAGCAGTCCAACAACTTCACCACCGGCCGCATCTACCAGAGCGTTCTGGAAAAGGAGCGCCGCGGCGACTACCTGGGCAAGACCGTGCAGGTGATCCCGCACGTGACCAACGAAATCCAGGAGTACATCAAGCGCGGCGCCGGCCTGGGCACGCCTGACGCTGTCGATGTCGCCATCTGCGAAGTCGGCGGCACGGTGGGCGATATCGAGTCCCTGCCCTTCCTCGAAGCCGTTCGCCAGCTGGCCCTCAAGCAGGGCCCCAACAACACGGCCTTCGTGCACCTGACCTACCTGCCCTGGATTGCCACGGCCGGCGAGCTCAAGACCAAGCCCACGCAGCACACCGTGCAGAAGCTGCGCGAGATCGGCATCCAGCCCGACGCCCTGCTGTGCCGCGCGCAGCACCAGGTGCCGGAAGAGGAGAAGGAAAAGATCTCGCTGTTCACCAACGTTCCCGAGTGGGGCGTGATCTCCATGTGGGACGTGGACACCATCTACAAGGTGCCCCGCATGCTGCACGAGCAGGGCCTGGACGGCCTGATCTGCGACAAGCTGCGCCTGAACACGCCGCCCACCAACCTCAAGCGCTGGGACGACCTGGTCCACGAGACCGAGCACCCGCAGGGCGAGGTCAAGATCGCCATGGTCGGCAAGTACGTCGAGCTGTCGGACGCCTACAAGTCCGTCAACGAGGCGCTCAAGCACGCCGGCATGCAAAGCCATGTGGCAGTGAAGATCACCCACGTCGATTCCGAGACCATCAGCGACGCCAATGCGCGCGACAAGCTCTCGCAGTACGACGCCATCCTCGTGCCCGGCGGCTTCGGCTCGCGCGGCGTGGAAGGCAAGATCTCCACGGCCCGCTACGCCCGCGAGAACAAGGTGCCCTACCTGGGCATCTGCCTGGGCATGCAGGTGGCCACCATCGAATACGCCCGCCACGTGGCCGGCCTCGAAGGCGCCAACTCCACCGAGTTCGATCCCAAGTCCGCCAACCCCGTGATCGCCCTGATCACCGAGTGGAAGGATGCCGACGGCACGGTCAAGACCCGCGACGAGAACTCCGACCTGGGCGGCACCATGCGCCTGGGCGCGCAGTCCTCCGACGTGCAGGCCGGCACGCTGGCCCACAGCATCTACGGTGACGTGGTCACCGAGCGCCACCGCCACCGCTATGAAGCCAACGTCCAGTATCTGGACCAGCTGCGCGAAGCAGGTCTGGTGATCTCGGCGCTGACGCAGCGCGAGCAGCTGACCGAGATCGTCGAGCTGCCCAAGGAAGTTCACCCCTGGTACATCGGCGTGCAGTTCCACCCCGAGTTCAAGTCCACGCCGTGGAGCGGCCACCCGCTGTTCAATGCCTTCGTGAAGGCTGCGATCGAACGCCAGAAGGCGCCGCGCAAGCCCTGATCCCCGCAACGCCGCCCACCATTTCCCAAGGAATCCCCACCATGAAACTCTGCGGCTTCGATGTCGGCCTCGACCGGCGCTTCTTTCTCATTGCAGGCCCCTGCGTCGTCGAGTCCGAACAGCTGCAGATGGACGTGGCGGGGCATCTCAAGGAAATCACGGCGGCCCTGGGCATCCACTTCATCTTCAAGAGCAGCTACGACAAGGCCAACCGCAGCTCGGGCGCCAGCTTTCGCGGCCCGGGCATGGACAAGGGCCTGGAGATCCTCGCCAAGGTGAAGAAGGACCTGCAGGTCCCCATCCTGACCGACGTGCACACCGAGTCCGAAATCCCGGCCGTGTCCCAGGTCGTGGACGTGCTGCAGACGCCGGCCTTCCTGTGCCGCCAGACCGACTTCATCCGCGCCGTCGCCCAGTCGGGCCGGCCGGTGAACATCAAGAAGGGCCAGTTCCTGGCCCCGCATGACATGAAGAATGTCATCGACAAGGCCCGTGCGGCTGCAAAGGAAGCCGGCCTGCCCGAGGACAGCTTCATGGCCTGCGAGCGCGGCGCCAGCTTCGGCTACAACAACCTGGTCTCGGACATGCGCAGCCTGTCCATCATGCGCGAGACCGGCGCGCCCGTCGTCTTCGACGCCACGCACAGCGTGCAGCTGCCCGGCGGCAACGGCACCAGCAGCGGCGGCATGCGCGAGATGGTGCCCGTGCTCTCGCGCGCGGCCGTGGCCGTGGGCGTGGCGGGCCTGTTCATGGAAACCCATCCCAACCCTCCCTGCGCTCTCAGCGACGGCCCCAACGCCGTGCCGCTCAAGCACATGAAGGCACTGCTCGAAACCCTGGTCGCGCTCGACGACGTGACCAAGAAGAACGGCTTCCTCGAAAACGACTTTGGAGTCTGACCCATGGCCAGCGGCTACATCATTGCGTCCGTCACCGTCACCAAGCCCGAGCAGTACGAGGAATACCGCAAGTGGAGCACCGAGGCCATGCGCGTGCATGGCGCCGAAGTCTGCGTGCGCGGCGGCAAGGTCGAAGTGCTCGAAGGCGACTGGAACCCCGGCCGCACCGTGATCCTCAAGTTCCCCAGCTTCGAGGCAGCCCGGGCGTTCTACGACACCCCCGAATACCTGCGTGCCCGCGAGGCGCGTGAAGGCGCATCCATCATGCGCATGGTCTGCGTGGAAGGCGTCTGACGGCCAGCCACCCCGGCTCGTCAAGAGCGCAGCGCATACAAAGCCATACAACCAATTTGTGCACAATAGCCGCCGCCCGATCGCAGATACTGCGCCGCGGAGCACGGCTGTGCCCGGCGGCACGGCAGCCTGCCACGCCACCGACCACCCATACCGCTTGCCCGGCAAGCACCAGGGCGCAACCTCACCGGAACCCGCCTGAACACCGATTTCAAAAACCGCAAAGGAAATGCCATGAGTGCAATCGTTGACATCGTAGGCCGCGAAGTGCTGGACAGCCGCGGCAACCCCACCGTCGAGTGCGACGTGCTGCTGGAATCGGGCGTGATGGGCCGCGCCGCCGTGCCTTCGGGTGCGTCCACCGGCTCGCGCGAAGCCATCGAGCTGCGTGACGGCGACAAGAGCCGCTACCTGGGCAAGGGCGTGCTCAAGGCCGTCGAGCACATCAACACCGAGATCTCCGAAGCCGTGCTGGGCCTGGACGCCTCCGAGCAGGCCTTCCTGGACAAGACCCTGATCGACCTGGACGGCACGGACAACAAGGGCCGCCTGGGCGCCAACGCCATGCTGGCCGTCTCCATGGCCGTGGCCCGCGCCGCCGCCGAAGAAGCCGGCCTGCCGCTGTACCGCTACCTGGGCGGCATGGGTGGCATGCAGCTGCCCGTGCCGATGATGAACGTCATCAACGGCGGCGCGCACGCCAACAACAGCCTGGACCTGCAGGAATTCATGATCATCCCCGTGGGCGCGCCTTCGTTCCGCGAAGCCGTGCGCTGGGGTGCCGAAGTCTTCCACGCGCTCAAGAAGATCATCCACGACAAGGGCATGAGCACGGCCGTTGGCGACGAAGGCGGTTTTGCGCCTTCCGTGGAAAACCACGAAGCCGCCATCCAGCTGATCCTGCAGGCCATCGAAAACGCAGGCTACACGGCCGGCGAACAGATCGCCCTGGGCCTGGACTGCGCCGCCAGCGAGTTCTACAAGGACGGCATGTACGTGCTGGCCGGTGAAGGCAACCTGACGCTGACCGCCACCCAGTGGACCGACATGCTGGCCGGCTGGTGCGACAAGTACCCCATCATCTCCATCGAGGACGGCATGGCCGAAGGCGACTGGGATGGCTGGAAGATCCTGACCGACCGCCTGGCCGCCAAGGTCCAGCTGGTGGGCGACGACCTGTTCGTCACCAACACCAAGATCCTGAAGGAAGGCATCGACAAGAAGATCGCCAACTCCATCCTGATCAAGATCAACCAGATCGGCACGCTGACCGAAACCTTCGCCGCCATCGAAATGGCCAAGCGCGCAGGCTACACGGCCGTGATCTCTCACCGCTCGGGCGAAACCGAAGATTCGACGATTGCCGACATCTCGGTGGGCACCAATGCCGGCCAGATCAAGACCGGCTCGCTGAGCCGTTCGGACCGCATCGCCAAGTACAACCAGCTGCTGCGCATCGAGGAAGACCTGGGTGACATCGCCCACTACCCCGGCCGCGAGGCTTTCTACAACCTGCGCTGAAAAGCGTTAGGCTTGCAAGCCATCGGGCCTGCAAGCCTTTTTCCTTTCCGCAACATCTGCTGCCATGGTCAACCGCGTCGTCCCCCTTGTCCTGCTCGCCCTGCTCGCCGCCGTGCACGCGCAGTTGTGGCTGGGCCATGGCAGCGTGGCCTACGTCAAGGAACTGCAGCAGCAGATCCACGACCAGAACGTGGCCAATGCCCTGGAAAAGGCCGAGAACGACCGCCTGGCCTCCGAAGTCAACGACCTCAAGGACGGCCTGGCCATGGTCGAGGAAAAGGCCCGCAGCGAGCTGGGCATGGTCAAGCCCAACGAGATCTTCGTGCAGATCGTGCGGCGCTGAAGGTTGGGATTTTTTGCACCAAGGCCGGCTTCATGCCGGCCTTGTGCTTTTGCAACAAGGCGCCTGCGCCCGTTACCGGGCCCGCGCTCAAGCCGAGACAGGTACTTGGACACAGACCGCTTGCCCCCGCCCCCGGTGATTCTTCTGGGATCGCCGCCCGCGCTCGCGCTTTCCATGGCCCATGCACTGCGCCAGGCCTGGCGGCACCACGGAGCATCTCCCACTGACTGGCAATGCCTGGCGGCCGAGCCGGGGCAGTCTCTGCCGGAACATGGGGCCGTCTACCTGCTGGGAATGGATTGGAGAGCCTCCGTCACCGAGCACGAAGGGGTGAGCAATGGCCCGGCCGCCCAGCTCCAGCATTGGCGCGACCAATTGCAAAGCCAGTCACGCGACTACGTGGTGCTCTACGGCAATACCGCCCGGCAATGGCAACAGCTGGCCGAGTCGCTCAGGCTCAAGGCTCCGCAAATGGACTGGTCCTGGCTGCCCGCAAGCCCCGCGCAACGCAGCGCGCGCCTTCGCCCCTACGGCTGCGAGCAATGCAGCGACCCGGACTGCGAGCGGCGATTGTTCGACGCGCTGCGCAGCGGGCGGGACTGACTCCGAGCGTATTTACTGGACGTTCGTCGAGGTCGGCGGCTGCTTGCCGGCCTCGGTGAACAGCTGGGCGGCATCGATGGGATCGAACTCGTACTGCTTGCCGCAGAAGTCGCAGCCCACCTCGATATTGCCGCGCTCCTCCAGGATGCTGTCCACCTCTTCAATGCCCAGCGAAACCAGCATGGCGCCCACGCGCTCACGGCTGCAGGTGCAGGCAAAGCGCGGGCGCTCTTCGTCCTGCTGGGGGACGAAGCGCATCAGCTTTTCTTCCCAGAACAGGCGCCGCAGGATGGTTTCCACATCCAGCGTGAGCAGTTCGTCACGCGTCAGGCTGGCGGCCAGCGTGGCGATGCGGTTGTAGTCCTCGTTCAGGCCGATGGCGTCCTGGCCCGATTGCTCGCTTTCGGTAGCGGAGGCCAGGTTGGCCTCGCCCTTGACCGGCATGCGCTGGATCAGCAGGCCGGCAGCCAACTGGTCATTGGCGGCCAGCACCAGCACGGTGTCCAGCTGCTCGGACTGCAGCATGTAATGCTGCAGTGCATCGGACACCTTGGAGAACCTGCGGCCTTGCGCATCCTGCAGCGGCACCACGCCCTGGTAGGGCTGCTGGCCCGGCTGGCGCCCCTTGGGATCCAGCGTGATGGCGCAGCGGCCACCACCATTCACATTGAGCAATTGCTCCAGCGTGGCGCCTTCGGGCGCCTCCCCGATCAGGGTGGCGGTGGCGCGCAGGCCGAAGTCGGACTGCACCTCGGCCACGGCCAGCTTGACCGGGCCGTCGCCCATGACCTGGAAGACCAGGGCGCCGTTGAACTTGATGTTGGACTGCATGAGCACGCCGGCAGCCGCCATTTCGCCCAGCAGTTCGCGCACGGCAGCGGGGTAGGCGCCGGTCTCTCCGTTGCCCGCGCGGCGTTGCAGGATTTCCTGCCAGGCGTCGGTGAGGCGGACGATGGAGCCGCGCACGGGCAGGCCTTCGAAGATGAATTTATGCAGTTCAGACACGCTGATGGATTCCGTAAAAAAGTGCCGGGCCTCGCTCAGCCCAGCTTGCGCAACCCGGTCTTGAACCGGCGCGCATTATCGACATAGTGTTGGGCGCTGCGGCGCAAGCCTTCGATCTGCTCGGGCGTCAATTGGCGCACGGCCTTGGCCGGGCTGCCGATGATCATCGAGCCATCGGGAAACTCCTTGCCCTCGGTGATGAGGGCGCCTGCGCCGACCAGGCAGTTCCTGCCGATCTTCGCGCCGTTGAGCACCACGGCACCGATGCCGATCAGCGACTCGTCGCCGATGGTGCAGCCATGCAGCATGACCTGGTGGCCCACGGTCACATGGCGCCCCACGACCAGCGGCTTGCCCAGGTCGGCATGCAGCACGCTGGCGTCCTGGATGTTGCTTCCCTCGCCGATGGAAATGCTCTCGCAGTCGCCGCGCAGCACGGCGCCGAACCAGATGCTGGCGTCTTCAGCCAGCTGCACATTGCCCATGACCTCGGCGCTGTCGGCCACCCAGGCCGATGCTGCCACTTCAGGGGCCACTCCATCCAGTTCATAAATCGCCATGGGTCTTTGTCTCCGTCAATTATTGGTGATGGCAGGAAACCTAGAATTGTAGGGATGGAGTTACGTCACCGCGCCCTTGAGGTTTTGTGCCTCCCGGACCCCGAAGAAAAGGCCGCCGCCGCGTTGGACATGTATGCACGGCAGGCGCTTTATTCAATAGCGGCGCAGGCACCGGCCCTGCCCGATCCCGCACCGGACCTGCCGGGCCGCCCGCTGCGGCCCGAGCTGCGCCACCACACCGCCGTTGCAAGGCGCTCGCCGGCCACGCCCGAAGGCCGGGCCGTGCTGATCCACGCCATTGCCCACATCGAGTTCAACGCCATCAATCTGGCGCTGGATGCCGTCTGGCGCTTTGACGGCATGCCGCAGCAGTACTACCTGGACTGGCTGCAGGTGGCCGCCGAGGAGGCCAAGCACTTTCGCCTGCTGCGCGAGCATCTGCGCGCGCACCTGGGCCACGACTATGGCGATTTCCCGGCCCACCAGGGCCTGTGGACCATGTGCGAGAAGACCGCGCATGACGTGGTGGCCCGCATGGCCCTGGTGCCACGCACGCTGGAGGCACGGGGCCTGGACGCCACGCCCCAGATCCAGAACAAGCTGCGCAACACGCGCGCGCCCGATGCGCTGGCGGCCGTGGACATCCTCGACATCATCCTGCGCGAGGAAGTGGGCCATGTGGCCATAGGCAACCACTGGTACCGCTGGCTGTGCGAGCGTGAAGGCCTGGAGCCGGAGGCGCACTACCAGCACCTGACGCAGCGCTACGAGGCGCCGCGCCTGCGCCCGCCCTTCAACGAGCGCGCGCGCCGCGCCGCTGGCTTCACCGATACCGAACTGGCCTGGCTGCAGCAGGTCTGAAGAAAGACTGCCGCAGCCGCGCGGACAGGCCCGTCCCGTCCGCATGGCCGCACAATGGTTTACAAACTAGGATGGGTCCGACTCCGCAATCGGACTTGTCCCAGCAGACACTGCCTGTCGGCATATTTATTCAGAACATTCCTACAATCAGATCTGCTGCTTACCGTGCCTCATCGACCGAACACTCCATGACCGAATTGCCTGTCCATCTCTTCAACGATGCCCCTGCGGCCAGCCCCGCGTCCACAGACCGGGGAATGATCGCGCGCCAGGCCATCGTCAACGGGGTGCAGCAGATCATCGGCTACGAGCTTTTCAACCGTTCGCGCGCCTACCCGGACCATACGGCGGCCTCGGACGTGTCCCTGGTGTTCACGGCCCTGTCGCATGCCGGCGAGGAGGACCTGGTCGGCACCAAGTTGATGTTCGTCAACTGCACGCATGAAAGCCTGGCCGGCGGGCATCTGGAGCTGCTCAACCCCGACAAGGTGGTGCTGGAGATCCCGCCGCTGGGCCTGGCCGCACAACAAGAGGTGCAGGCCCGCCTGCCCATCCTCAGCAATCTGCGCGCGCGCGGCTTCAACCTGGCCTTCAATCACACGGTGCTGGAGTCCGCCTATGCGGCCTGGCTGCCCCTGGCCGACTACATCAAGTTCGACCTGTCCGTGCTGGCCCCTGACCAGTTGGCCGTGCTGGTCAACTTCGCTGGCCGCCACACGCGCGCCGAGCTGATCGCCGAGAAGGTGGAAAGCGCACAGCAGTACGAGCAGGTGGGCCGCCTGGGCATTCAGCTGTTCCAGGGCTTCTGGTTTGCGCGGCCCACGGTGGTGCGCACCAAGCTGCTGTCGCCCTCGCAGCAAAGCATCGTCCAGCTGCTGAATCTGGTGCGCCAGCAGGCCAGCACCGATGCCATCGAGGATGTGCTCAAGAAGGATGCGGGCCTGGCCTTCAACCTGATGCGCCTGATCAATTCCGTGGGTTTTGGCGTGCAACGCGAGATCACCTCCTTCCGCCAGGCCGTGATGCTCATGGGCCTCAAGAAGCTGTTCCGCTGGGCGGCCATGCTGCTGACCGCATCGCGCAACGGCGGCCCGCCGCCGGCCATCGGCCAGACCGCCGTGATCCGCGGGCGGCTGATGGAGCTGCTGGCCCAGGAATCGCTGAGCGAGGAAGACTCCGACCAGGCCTTCGTCGTCGGAATCTTCTCGCTGCTGGGCAGCATGCTGGACCTGCCGCAGGATGTGGCCATGAGCCTGATCCCCGTGCCCGATGCCGTCTCCGCCGCCGTGCTGCGCCACGAAGGCGTGCTGGGCGAGCTGCTGATCCTGGCCCAGGCCTGCGAAGCCAGCGACGACGCAGCCTTCAACCGCAGCGCAGACGCACTGCGCCTGAGCAGCCAGCAGATCAACTGGGCCCATCTGCAGGCCCTGGCCTGGACCGATCAACTGGCAGACAGCTCGCTATAGTCATGAGCTATCGCACGCAACTCAACGCCGCCGCTCCTTCATCTTTCTCAGCTTCCAAATGACTACCAACGACAACTCCTCCGCTCCGCCACCACCCCTGCCAGAAGGAGTGGAGGACGGACAGGTGGCCGTCATTGCGCGCCAGGCCATCGTCAACGAGGCGCGCGATGTCTTCGGCTATGAACTCTTCGATCGCTCCACAGCCCAGCATGCGCACACGGCGGCCTCCGATGCCGCCCTGCTGTTCAACGCACTGTCGTATGCGGGAGCCGAGGCGCTGGTGGGCAAGAAGACGGTCTTCATCAATTGCACGCATGACAGCCTGGCCGGCGGCCACCTGGAACTGATCCACCCCGACAAGGTGGTGCTGGAAGTGACCACGCTGGGCGAGAACGCCACCACAGCCGATATCGAAGAGCGCCTGCCCACCTTCCAGGCCCTGCGCCAGCGCGGTTTCCGCCTGGCCTTCAACCAGCACCTGCTGCGCCGCGCCTATGCCAGCTGGCTGCCTGCGGCCGCATTCATCAAGCTGGACATGCAGACCTTTGCACTGGCCGATGCCGAGACCCTGGTGAATTTCGCGCGCGCCCATACCAATGCCCAGATCGTGGCCGAAAAGGTCGAGACCTCCGAGCAGTTCGAGCGCATGCGCGACCTGGGCGTACGGCTGTTCCAGGGCTTCTGGTTCGCCCAGCCGCAGCTGGTGCAGGCGCGCACCATCCGCCCCACGCAGGCCACCATCATCCAGCTGATCAACCTGGTGCGCCAGCAGGCCAGCACGGACGAGATCGAGGCCCTGCTCAAGAAGGACCCCACGCTGTCCTTCAACCTGCTGCGCTTCATCAACTCCTCGGGATTCGGCCTGTCCTGCGAGATCACTTCGTTCCGCCACGCGGTGATGATCCTGGGCCTCAAGAAGCTGTTCCGCTGGGCGGCCCTGCTTTTGACCACTTCGCGCGCGGGCGGCACGCCACCGGCCGTGGGCCAGACCGCCGTGGTGCGCGGACGCCTGATGGAGCTGCTGACGGCCGAGCTGCTCTCGCCCGAGGAATGCGACAACGCCTTCGTGGTGGGCGTGTTCTCGCTGCTGGACGTGATGCTGGGCCAGCCCATGGAAAAGGCGCTGGAATCCATCGCCCTGCCCCAGCCCGTGATCGATGCGCTGGTGCACAACAAGGGCGTGTTCGCGCCCTTCCTGGAGCTGACGCGCGCCTGCGAAAGCGGCGACGACGAAGGCTTTGCGCGCGCCGCCAACGCCTTGCAGCTGTCCAACCACCAGGTCAACTGGGCGCATCTGCAGGCACTGGCCTGGGCCGACAACCTCACGGCGGACGACGCCACGGTCTGAACGGGTCAGCCACCATGGCAAAGGGCTTGCGGCCGTGAAGCCGCAAGCCCTTTTTGCATGCCACGCGCCGCAGCGAGCGGTATCAGTTCAGCTTGATGCCTGCAGCCTGGATGATGCGCGCGTTGGACTGGGACTCGGCCTCGATCTGGCGCGCGAAATCCTCGGCCTTGCCGCCCGTGGCCACGTTGTCGGTGGCCTCCAGCTTGGCACGCATGTCGGGCTGGGTCAGCACCTGGTTGATCTCGGCATTGAGCCTTTGCAGCACGGGCGCGGGCGTTCCTGCGGGCGCGAAGATGCCGAACACCGAGGTCATGTTGGCGCTCTTGTAGCCCAGCTCGGCCAGCGTGGGCACGCCGGGCAGCGACTCCAGGCGCTGGGGGGCGCCCACGGCCAGGGCCTTGAACTTGCCCGCCTTGATGTGCTGCAGCACGGCCGGCCCGGCGTTGGTGGAGAGCACCTCGAACTGGGCGCTCAGGCCATCATTGAGCTGCTGGCCGCCGCCCTTGTAGGGGATGTGCGTGATCTTGGCCTGCGAGGCATACATGATCTGCTCGAGCATGATGTGGCCCAGCGATGCCAGGCCGGCCGTGGCCCAGCGGACTTCGCCGGGTTGGGCCTTGGCCTGCGCCACCAGTGCCTTGAAATCGGTCGCCGTGGAGCGGGCCGTGCCCAGCAGCAGCACGGGCGAATACATCACGCTGGTCACGGGCACGAGATCGCGCTGCGGATCGAACAGCGGCTTGCCCAGGTGCGGGCTCAGCGTCAGCGGGCTGATGGAGGAAAAGCCCAGCGTATAGCCATCAGGTGCGGCCTTGGCCACCAGGTCCAGACCGATGGCGCCGCCGGCGCCGGCCTTGTTGTCCACCACCACGGGCTGGCCCAGGCGGGCGGCCAGCTTCTCGCCCAGGGCGCGCGCCACCACGTCGCTGACGCCACCGGCCGGATAGGAAACCACCACGCGGATGGGCCGGCTGGGCCAGGCGGCATCGGCGGCCGACGCGGACATCGGCAAGGCCGCAGCAGCGACCGTCGCCGCCAGCATGGAAGTCACCAGCACATGCCGGCGCAGGAAATCAGTCATCGAAAACTCCGCAGAAACACATCGAACACGGCGGTGATTGTTCTGCAAAGCGCATATCCCCGGGACAGGCTTTGCCACTTCGACGATTTCAACGGCAGAAACACCCAAACCGGCGAACCCTTCACACCCAATCAACCACGCGGATGGTGCAAAGCGTGCAATGCCTTGAGCCGCTCGCGCGCCACATGGGTGTAGATGGTGGTGGTGGAGATGTCGGCATGGCCCAGCAGCATCTGCACCACGCGCAGGTCTGCGCCATGGTTGAGCAGGTGGGTGGCGAAGGCATGGCGCAGCGTGTGCGGCGACAGCGGTGCCGTCACGCCCGCAACCTGCGCGCAGCGCTTGACGATGACCCAGAACATCACGCGGCTCATGGCCGCTCCGCGCTGGGTCACGAAGACCGCATCGCTGCGCTGCCCGCCCAGGATGGCACCACGCGCCGTGGCCAGGTAGCGCTCCAGCCACCAGTGCGCCTCCTGGCCGAAGGGCACCAGCCTTTCCTTTTGCCCCTTGCCCGTCACGCGCAATACGCCCGAGCGCAGATCGATGCCATGCAAGGGCAGATCCACCAGCTCGCTCACGCGCAGGCCGCTGGCATACATCAGCTCCAGCATGGCGCGGTCACGCAGGCCCAGTGGCGTATCGACATCGGGCGCCCTGAGCAGTGCCTCCACCTGCGCCTGCGTCAGCGTATGCGGCACGCGCGGCGGCTGCCGGGCCGCCAGCATGCGTGCCGTTGGATCGGCGGCAATGCGCTGCTCGCGCAGCGCCCAGTGGTAGTAGCGGCGCAGCACCGTCAGCCGCCGGTTGGAAGAGCTGGCCTTGGTCTGCTCCACCCGCACCGCGAAATAGCCCTGCAGCTCCAGCTCGCCCGCCGCATCCAGCGCCAGCGGCGGCTGCTGGTGCGCCAGCCACCGCCCCCAGGCCGTCAGATCCCGGCGATAGGCCGCCAGCGTATTGCGCGACAGCCCGTCCTCCAGCAGCAGCGCATCCATGAACAGGTCCAGCGCATCCAGGCTGGCCGGCAGCGGCGCCGGCCAGGATGCAGGATCGGCAGCAGATTCGGCTTCGGCAGCCGATGGGGAAGCGATGGAAGCAACAGGCACTTGGGACATCCCATCAAGCCTACAACGAAAAAACCCGAGGTCCGCAAGGAGCCTCGGGTTCTGAGCCAACCGCTCAAGGCGGTGCTTACTCCAGCGTGAGTTTCTGCTGAGCAACCACCTTCTTGTACGTCTCGTACTCGTCCTTGATCTGCTTGGCGAACTCTTCAGGCGAGTTGCCGATGACCAGGGAGCCCGTGTCCTCGATGCGCTTGCGCACGGCCGGGTCCTGCAGCACCTTGCGCACGGCGGCGTTGATCTTGTCCACCACGTCCTTGGGCATGTTCTTGGGGCCCAGGATGCCGTAGTAGGCCATGCGGTTCACCGGCTCCAGGCCCACTTCCTTGAAGGTGGGCACATTGGGCAGTACGGCCAGGCGCTGGGGCGCGGCCACCACGATGGGCACCAGGCGGTTGTCCTTGATGAACGGCAGGGCCGAGGGCAGGTTGTCCAGCACCATGGGCACCTGGCCCGCCACCACGTCGTTGAGCGCCGGGCCTGCACCGCGGTAGGGGATGTGGGTGACGAAGGTGTTGGTCAGGCTCTTGTACAGCTCCATCAGCATGTGCTGGATGCCGCCCGTGCCCGAGGAGGCATAGGAGTACTTGCCCTGGGACTTCTTGAGTTCGGCCTCGAAGCTCTTGTAGTCCTTGGCGGGGAACTTGGGGTTCACCGCAATCACGTTGGGCGTGGCCGCCACGTTGATGATGGGCGTGAAGTCCGTCAGCGTGTTGTACGAGATCTTGGGGTTGATCGCGGGGTTGGTCGCCGTGGTCGAGACCGTGGCGATGCCCAGGCTGTAGCCATCGGGCTGCGAGCGCGCGGTTTCCATGGCGCCGATCACGCCACCGCCACCGCCGCGGTTGTCCACCACCACGGGCTGGCCCAGTTCCTTGGTCAGGGGTTCGGCGATCACGCGGGCGATGATGTCGGTCGTGCCACCGGGGGCGAAGGGCACCACCAGCTTGATCGGCTTGGTGGGATAGGCCTGGGCCAGGGCTCCGGTGCTTGCGAGGACCAGGGTCAGGCCCATCCAGCTGCGACGATTCATACAAGATCTCCTTTTGGGGGTCGTGTTGACGAAGAAGGTTTCATGGACATCCGCAAGGCCGTGCCTGCGGATGGATGGTCTGCGAAACGAAGGCTCGCAAACGCTGCCACGGAACAGCCATGGTGGGGCCTGGAGCCCGCTGCGCGCTTGACGGTCGTCAGGACCTGCGCTTTCGGATCGGCTGTGTGGACCCCAGCGATGCTAAGGCCCGGGGCCCGGTTGTCACAGTTTGTCGCAGCACTGATTTCCCGGTGTTTACCCCTAGCCTCGCGCCATGGTTTCTCGGGAGACGCGGCGACTGCGGGGTTGCGCTTATGCTCTGCCCCCGTGAACTACGCCGTGCTGCTCTTCCCCGATTTTTCGCTCATCGTGCTTGGCTACGTGCTGTGCCGCTTCACACAGCTCAACCGCACGGTCTGGCAGGCAGTAGAGGCGCTGGTGTACTACCTGCTGTTCCCGGTGCTGCTGTTCCACTCCATCGTCAAGAGCCCGGTGGACTGGGGTGCCACCTCCCACTTGCTGGCCGCTGGCGTGTGCGCGGCCCTGGTGGGCATCGGCCTGGCCTACAGCCTGCCCTGGTGGCCGGGCCTGCGCGGCCGGATCGACACACGCGAGCATGCCGGCGCCGTGCAGGTGGCGTTTCGCTTCAACTCCTTCATTGGCCTGGCGCTGGCCAGCCGGCTGGCGGGGCCTGAGGGCCTGCTGTTCATCTCGGTGCTGATCGGCGTGAGCGTGCCGCTGTGCAATATCGCGGCCGTCTGGCCCATGGCGCGGGGCAGCAACCAGCACTTCCTGGGCCAGCTGGTGCGCAATCCGCTGATCGTGGGCACGCTGTCGGGCCTGGTGTTCAGCGCGCTGGGGCTGAAGCTGCCCGCGCTGATCGAGCCGTCGATCTCCCGCATAGGCGCAGCCTCCATCGCGCTGGGCCTGATGTCTGCCGGCGCAGGCATGCAGTTCGGCGCGCTGGCCGCCGGCAAGCTGCTGGCCGTGTGCCTGCTGGCCGTGCGGCATCTGGTGCAGCCGCTGATCGCCTATGCCATGGTGCGGGCGTTTGGCCTGAGCGGTGCGCAGGCGCTGATCCTGATGGCCTTTTCGGCCCTGCCCACCGCATCGTCGTGCTATGTGCTGGCCGCGCGCATGGGCTACAACGGCTCGTATGTGGCGGGGCTGGTCACGCTGTCCACGCTGCTGGGCGTGCTCAGCCTGCCGTTTGCGCTGAGCCTGCTGCAGTACTGATGCCGCTGTGCCACGGCGCCCCTACAGCACGGCACGCATGTCGTCCGTGAAGGCGGCCGTGATGTCATCCTGGCGTGCGCGCTTCTTGGCCACCATGGTGATGTCCACGTCATAGCTGAAGAGGGATTCGTCCAGCGCATGCAGCAGGCCGGCAGCCACATAGGGCGCTGCGTAATGCTCTGGCAGGTAGCCCAGGTGGGCTCCTGACAGGATGAGGATGGCGGCCGCCTCCATGTTGTCCGCCTCTGAGGTGACGTGGCGCGGGCGCCCCGTCAGCGGTGCCTGCGGCAGCGGATAGGTGCGCCAGGTCCAGTCGGCTTCGCCCGCCTCCTGCGCGCCGATGCGACCCGCGCGTGCGGCAAAGGGATGGCTGGCGCTGCAATAGGCCACCTGCCTTTCGCTGAACAGCAGCGTGTATTCCAGCGCTGGCGCGCGGTGCAGGAAATAGCCCACGGCGACCTGCAGCTCGTCGCGCAGCAGCATTTCCTCCAGCTCGCGCGGCCCGCGCACCAGCACCGACAGGCGCACAGCCTCGTCGCGCTGGCGAAAGCGCTGTATGGCCCGCCCCATCAACGCGTTGTATTCCATGGGTGCATTGCCGATCAGGCCGATGGCCAGGCTGCCGACCAGCTGCCGGTGCATGTTGCGCGCCTGCGCACTGAAGCCTTCCAGTCCCTGCAGGGCCGTGCGAGCCATATCGACGAAGCGCCGGCCCTTGGCCGTCAGGCGAAAGCCGCCGCGCCCCCGTTCGCACAAACTGAAACCCAGCCGCGTCTCCAGTGTGGACAGCTGACTGCTGAGCGTGGACTGCCCTACGCCAAGGCTGGCCTGCGCCGCCGACACGCCGCCCGCGTCAACGATGGCCAGAAACACGCGCAGCAGCCGCAGGTCCAGATCTGAAACGGTATGGAGCATGGGGTTTTCACTCGGAAAAGATCGATTCTTATCGATGTTTGTAAATGGAACTTGAAATGGATGCAATCCGGGCTGCTGTCTAGCATCCACGGCTGTTGCAGCACATCTGGATTGCACAAAGAGGGACTGCAATACAGAACAAGAGGGGCGGGCCATGGAATTCACTTCCATGGATACCGCTGTTTCAAGAGGCCCCTGCCAACAGGGCCGCAACAAAAGGGAGACAAACCATGTTGCTCGATATCTCGGTCGTGGTGATCTACGCGGCAGCCATGCTGCTGCTGGGCTGGTACGGCATGCGCCGCGCTAAGACGCAGGAGGACTTTCTCGTGGCCGGCCGCAACCTCGGGCCGGGCCTGTACATGGGCACCATGGCCGCCACGGTGATAGGCGGCGCCAGCACCGTGGGCACGGTGCGCCTGGGCTATGTGTACGGCATCTCCGGATTCTGGCTTTGCGCGGCGCTGGGCGCGGGCCTGCTGGTACTCAACCTGTTCCTGGCCAAGCCCCTGCTCAGGCTGCGCATCTGCACCGTGACCCAGGTGCTGGAGCGGCGCTACAGCGCCCGCACCAAGCAGGCCAGCGCCCTGGTGATGCTGGCCTACTCGCTGATGCTGGCGGCCACGTCGGTGATCGCCATCGGCACCGTGATGCAGGTGCTGTTCGACCTGCCACTGTGGATCTCCATCCTGGTGGGCGGGGGCGTCGTGGTCATCTACTCGGCCGTGGGCGGCATGTGGTCGCTGACGCTGACGGACATCGTGCAGTTCGTGATCAAGACCGCGGGCCTGATGCTGATCCTGCTGCCCATCTGCCTGTACCGCGTGGGCGGCTGGGACCAGCTGGTGGCACGGCTGCCTGCGTCCAGCTTCGATGTCACACACATCGGCTGGGACACCATCGCCACCTACTTCGTCATCTATTTCTTCGGAATCATGATCGGCCAGGACGTGTGGCAGCGCGTGTTCACGGCCCGCAGCGAACGGGTGGCCGCCGTGGCCGGCAGCCTCGCCGGCGTTTACTGCGTGGTCTACGGACTGGTCGGCGCCCTGGTGGGCATGACAGCGCGCGTGTTGCTGCCGGACCTGGACAACGCCAACAATGCCTTTGCCGCCATCGTGCAGGCCAGCCTGCCGGACGGCATCCGCGGCCTGGTGATCGCTGCCGCACTGGCAGCCATGATGTCCACCGCCAGTGCCGCCATGCTGGCCGGCTCCACCGTGCTGGCCGAGGACCTCGTGCCCCTGCTGCGGGGCGGCCGGCCGCTGGTCGATGTGCGCTGGCACCGGCTGCTGACGCTGCTGGTGGGGCTGGCCGTGCTCGGCATTGCCCTGATGGTGGACGATGTGCTCAATGCCCTGACCACCGCCTACAACCTGCTCGTGGGCGGCATGCTGGTGCCGCTGATCGGCGCTATCTACTGGCGCCGGGCCACCACGGCGGGCGCCATCGCCAGCATGCTGCTGGGCTGCACCACGGCCGTCGCCTTCATGGTCAGGGACGGCCTGGCCGCCAACACGCCCATCTATGCCAGCCTGGCCGTGAGCACGGCCAGCTTCATCCTCATCAGCCTGGCGCAGCGCACGCAGCAGCGCTCGCTGTCGGGCATTCAATCCTGATCCCGTCACTGAATCGGAGACGACATGACGCTTTTCACACCAGACAGGCTGCAGGCGCTGCGCGCACGCTTCGGCGGCGCCAACGAGTCCGTGATCCACGACCCGCATTTCCGCGCCGTGGCCGCCCACATCATCGATGCCAGCGGCACGCGCAACGCGCCCTACGCAGGCATGCCCACGCTGCTGGACGCGCCCATGCGTCCCATGGACTGGAGCCGCCCGGATTTCGGCGACCTCCAGGCCGCACTGATCGGCGTGCCCATGGACCTGGGCATCAGCAACCGCAGCGGCTGCCGCTTCGGCCCCCGGGCCCTGCGTTCCATCGAACGCGTGGGCCCCTACAACCATGTGCTTCGATCCGCTCCCACACGCGAGCTGCGCGTGGCGGACATCGGCGACGTGCCGCTGTCCAGCCGCTACAGCCTGGAGCAGTCGCACCGCGACATAGAGTCGACCTTCGCGAAGATCCATGCGGCCGGCGTGATTCCGCTGGCCGCTGGTGGAGACCATTCCATCACCCTGCCCATATTGCGTGCACTGGGCCGCGAGCGGCCACTGGCCCTGGTGCATTTCGACGCCCACTGCGACACCGGGGGCCCCTTCGACGGCAGCCGCTTTCACCACGGCGGCCCGTTTCGTCAGGCCGTGCTCGACGGCGTGCTCGACCCCACGCGGACCATTCAGATCGGCATACGCGGCGCGGCCGAATATCTCTGGGAGTTTTCCTATGAGTCGGGCATGACCGTGATCCACGCAGAGGAGCTTCCCGCGCTGGGCGTGGACGGCGTCATTGCCCGCGCACGCGAGGTGGTGGGCGATGCGCCCGTCTACGTCTCCTTCGACATCGACTGCCTGGACCCGGCCTTTGCGCCCGGCACGGGCACGCCCGAGGTCGGTGGACTCACCGTGCGCGAGGCACAGGCCATGGTGCGCGGCCTGGCCGGCATCCACATCGTGGGCGGCGATGTGGTCGAGGTGTCTCCAGCCTACGACGCCACCACCAACACCGCCCATGCGGGCGCGCAGATGATGTTCGAAATCCTCGGCCTGATCTGCGCACGCCACGCCGGGCGCGGCGCCGCCCAGCCTGCCTAGGCCCCCTCCCCGCCCTCCGCATCCCGCAGCAGCCCCAGCGGCGTGCTGCCGTAGCGTGCCCTGAACCGCCGGGAAAAATGCGCGGGTGAGCTGAAACCGCAGTGCTGCGAGATCTCCGCGATGCCCAGCGTTCCCGGCTCCGTGCCACGCAGCAGCGCATGGGCGCGTTCCAGGCGATAGGCCATGAGTTCGGCGCTGAGGCTGGTGCCTTCGCGCGACAGCTGGGATTGCAGCGAGCGCACGGACAGCCCCAGCCTGGACGCCACGCGCTCGGGCCCCAGCGCCGGGTCCGGGTACTGGCGGGCAATGAGCTGGCGCACCCTGCGCAACAGCACGTGCATGGGCGCGCCGGGTCGGGCCGTCGCCATGTCGGCGCTGGCCTGCAGCACGGTCTTCACGGTGTTGATGACCAAGTCGGACAGCCTGGCGGATTCGGCCTCGGGCAAGGGGTCCTGCCACGCGGCCAGCAATTGCATCTGCTGGACCAGCAGTTGAAGCGATGCACAGTCGGGCAGGCTGCGTGCCAGCAGTTGCGAAGCCAGGCCGCCACGCGGATCGATCAGTGCCAGCGGCACGGCCAGCACCACCAGGTCCACGGCCTCTTTCTGCCAGATGCGGTAGCCGCGCCGCTCATCCAGCAGGAACAGCTGGCCGGGTTGCGCCTGCAGCCTCCTGCCCGCAACCGCCATGCCCGGCTCCCCGGATGACGCCGAGGCATCCGGTACGTCCGGCACGTCCGACAGGTCAGGTACGTCAGGTACATCCGGTGCGAATACCTGGGCTCCACCTTTGGCATAGAGCACGCACAGCAGGCAGGGCGGGCCTGCGCGCTGGCCATCGGCATGCAGGCGCTCCATGCCATGTTCGGCCGCCATCTGGATGCGGTTGAGCACCACCGCGCCCACGCCGCGCGATGTCAGCACGGCCTCGAAGCGCTCGGGCTGCGCGACCAGGGGCGTGTGCGGCATCTGCGCCTCGCGGCTGGCATCGCTCCAGAACTGCGCTCGCGAAAGCGGCGCGATATGCACCGTGGACCAGCGGTTGTACGTCATACATTCCTCGCCCTGCGCTCGGCGCGCAGCCTCCTTTTGTGATGGGTTGCACGGAGAGTCGGCCGCACCCGAGTGTTGGGGCCAGGCAAGAGGCGGCAGGTCCACGCGACAGCATGAACCCAGGATTTTCGGGATTGCGGCCCGATCAGGCCATTGGATGATTCTGAAAATTCACCGGGGTGAATTCCTAGGCCTGTGCGCCGCACCAGCCCGGATCAGCCCGGATCAGCGCGCGATGGCAGGCAGCCGCTCGCTCCACAGCGTGGACTGGTTGCGGCCGTTGCGCTTGGAGTAGTACAGCGCGGCGTCGGCACGCTCCAGGCAGCCCTGGGCCGAGGCATCGCTGCGCTGCAGCTCGTACACGCCCAGGCTGATGGTGATGCGCAGGTCGCCGGCCATGCCCGCATCGATGGCGCGCGCGGCAACGGTTTCGCGCAGGCTTTCGGCGCGGCGCAGGCCCACCTCGGCATCGGTGTCGGACAGCAGCACGGCAAACTCCTCGCCGCCCAGCCGGCCCACCATGTCTTCCTTGCGCATTTCCTGCGCCACCGAGGCCAGCAGCTCCTTGAGCACGATATCGCCCACCGCATGGCCGTAGCCGTCGTTCACCTGCTTGAAGTGGTCTATGTCCAGCATGATCAGCGTGGAGTGCGCCACCAGTCCGCTGCGCAGATGGTCCAGCTCCATCGTCAGCCGCTCCATGAAGGCGCGGCGGTTGGGAATGCCGGTCAGCGCGTCGGTCAGCGCCAGGGTCTCCAGCTGGGATTCGCGCTGCTGCCGCTCCGTCGCATCGTGGAAGACCCAGCAGTGGCCGATGGAGCGATCACCGTCGCGCAGCTGCATGCCCTCGATCTCCACATAGTGGTCGTCGGGCAGCGCGTGCAGGGAACGGCCAGCCACGGGCCCCGCGCTGAGCACGCCAGCCACCGAAGGCGGCAGCAGCTGGATCAGCGCCGGCATGCCCAGCCCCACCAGGGCGGCAGGCGCCATGTCCAGCCGCAGCGCGGCCGCCAGCATGCGGTTGGCGGCCAGCACCTGGCGGCCCTGGGCGTCGGTGACCAGAATGCCTGCGGGAAAGCGGTCGATGATGGCCTCCAGCCGGTGCTGGGTCTCGGCCAACGCGGTCTCGGCGCGCCGGCGCGCGTCGGTATCGATCATGGTCCAGATGACGCGGCCGTCGTCCTCGTCGGGGTCCAGCAGCGAGCCCTGCATGTCGAACCAATGGCCCGAGCCCGAAGGCATGCGCAAAATCCATTCCGTGCGCACCGTGCCGCGTGCGTTGAGCTGTGCGTAGAGCTGGCCGAAGCGCTCGAAGCTCTCGTCGCTGACATGCAGGGCGCGAAAGTTCACGCCGCCGGGCAGCCGGTCTGTCTCGATCTCGAAGGTCTGCACCGCGCGCTCGTTGGCATAGAGGATTTCGCGCTGGGGACCGGCCATGACGATCAGGGCGCTTCCCCGGTCCAGCAAGGCCTTGATGAGCCGGGACTGCTCCACGCGCTGCTGTATGTCGGTGTGCGTGCCCAGCATGCGCACGGGCTTGCCGTCGGCATCGCGCTGGGTGATTTCGCCGCGCGACTCCACCCACAGCCAGCTGTCGGCCGAGCTGCGCAGCCGCATCTCCACGCGGAAATCGGCCCCGGCCTCGGCATGGCGCTGCAGCCGCGCCAGCATCCGCGCCCTGTCCGAGGGATGGACCATGGCGCAGAAGGCGTCATAGTTCATGGGGAACTGCGCGGCCTCGAAGCCCAGCATCTGGTAGCAGCGGGCATCCCATTCCACATGGCCGCTGCGGCAGTCCCACTGCCACAGGCCGTCGCGCACGGCGCCCACGGTCAGGCGCAGGCGTTCCTCGCTGTGGCGTATGGATTCCTGCATGGCCTGGTCCTGCGTCACATCGTGCACATAGCCATGCCACAGCAGGGAGCCGTCTTCCTCCTGCTGCGGCCGGGCGTGACCATGCAGCCAGCGCAGCTCGCCTGCAGGGCCGTAGACGCGGTACTTGTGCTCCCAGACACCCTTGCTGCCCACGCTGGCCTGCACCGAGGCCGCCAGGGCCGGCAAATCCTCGGGGTGGACCCGCTTGAGCAGTTCATGGTCGGCAAACCTGGCGGCATCGGCCTTGGCGCCATGCAGTTCGAAGAATCCGGGGCTGGTGAAAGGGAACCGGAACTGTCCATCCGCGCCTATGCGGAACTGGAACAACCCGCCCGGCACCTCCTGCGCCAGCCGCGCGAAGCGCCGCTCACCCTGCAGCCGCATGCGCTCGCTGAGCTGGCGCTGGCGCGCCAGCCACAGCGTCAGCAGCATGCCCAGCAGCAGCACGGCCGTGCCTATGCCGTTGCGCAGCAGGCCGCGCTCCAGCGATGCCTCCAGCGACTCGAAGATGGCTTTCTTGTCCAGCCCTGCACTGACGATCAGCGGATAGCCCTCCACCCGGCTCCAGGCATACATGCGCTGCACGCCATCGACGGACGATTCGGCCTCGTAGGTGCCGCGCTCCAGGGCCGGTGCAAACAGCGCCACGCGCACATCGGAGACCGAGCGGCCCATCACCTGCTCCTGCCCCTGCGAGCGCGCCAGGTAGGCGCCATCGGAGCGCAGCAGCAGGATGACGTCGTTGGCGCCATCGAAGATGGACTGGAAATAGCGCGAGATGTATTCGGGCGACAGCGACAGCACCAGCACGCCCGAGAACTGCCCCTGGCGGTACAGCGCGCGGCTCAGCTGTATGGTCCATTTGTGCGAGACACGCCCCTGCACGGGGCGGCCGATGAACATGCCCATGTTCTCGCGGTTGGCATGCACCTGGAAATGCTCGCGGTCCCGAATGGAGACCTTGGCAGCCCGCGTCTGCGCCTCCTGCTGGAGGTTGGAGTACACGATGTCCCCTTTCTCGTCGGCCACGGCGATCTGCAGGAAGGTGCCGGCCGGGTAGGCGTCGAACGTGGTCTGCACGGCACGCCGGAACCCGTCGACATCGCCATCGGCAAAGTCGGACTCCAGCCCGCGCATGGTGTAGTCCAGGCCGGACAGCAGGGTCTGCACCTGCACCGATACCGCATGCGACATTTGCCCCACCCGCAGCCAGGACTGGGACTCGGTAAAGCTGCGCTGCGTGCGGTGGCTGTCCACCAGCACCGTCCAGTACGCCACCGTGGCCAGCAGCACGCAGCACAGGCCCACCCAGACGGCCACAGTGGTCTGGGTCAGCGGTTCTGCGTTCAGCAGGCGGGACAGGCTGCGGGGAGGCTTTGCGCGCATATCAAACATCATGTTGAGTCACACAGGCCCCGCGCCTTCAAGGGCAGTGGCCCGCAACAGGCCGCCGGGGGGCACTCCGACAGAGCGCAACAATTGTTTCACACACAAGCGCCCTGGTCTTATCAGCTCAATCCGATCTTTGCGACAGCGCCCAGGCCACGTGCTCGCGCACCAGGGCGTCCGGATGTTCGGTGCGGCTGGCCAGCGCCTGCTGCAATGCCGCGTTGCCGGTTTCACGCCAGGCATTGCCCAGCGCCACGGCCACATTGCGCAGCCAGCGCGCATGGCCTATGCGCCGGATGGGACTGCCTTCGGTCAGGCGCAGAAAGGTCGGCTCGTCCCAGGCAAAGAAGTGCACCAGCTGCCCGCCGGACAGGGCCTCGCGCGCATCGAAGTCGGGCAGGCGGCTGGGCTGGGCGAACTTGTTCCAGGGGCAGGCCAGCTGGCAGTCGTCGCAGCCATAGATGCGATTGGCCATCAGCGGCCGCAGCTCCTCGGGAATGGCGCCCGCGTGCTCGATGGTCAGATAGGAGATGCAGCGCCGCGCGTCCACCCGGTGCGGCGCCACGATGGCGCCCGTGGGGCAGGCCGTGATGCAGGCCGCGCAGCTGCCGCAGTGCGCGGTCACCGGCGCCGTGGGCTCCAGCGCAAGGTCCACATAGATCTCGCCCAGGAAGAACATGGAGCCCGCTTCGCGATTGAGCACCAGCGTGTGCTTGCCGCGCCAGCCCTGGCCGCTGCGCCGGGCCAGCTCGGCCTCCAGCACGGGCGCGGAATCGGTGAAGGCGCGGTGCCCGAAGGGGCCGACTTCCTGTGCAATGCGCTCGGCCAGCTTCTGCAGCCGGTTGCGCAGCACCTTGTGATAGTCGCGCCCCCGGGCATAGACGGAGACAATGCCCTCGCCGGGCCGCTGCAGCCGCGCCCACTCCACCGCTTGCCAGGCGCCCGGCGCATCGGCAGGCGTGTCGCGCGGCAGGTAGTCCATGCGCGCCGTGATCACGCTGACCGTGCCCGGCACCAGCTCGGCAGGCCGGGCGCGGCGCAGGCCGTGGGCCTGCATATAGTCCATCTCGCCATGGAACCCTTGGGCCAGCCACTGCATCAAACCCGGCTCCGCAGAAGACAAATCCACGCCGGCCACGCCAATTTGGGAAAATCCCAGCTCGCGGGCCCAGCCTTGCATCAAAGGAACCAATTGACTGCTGCACAACATACTCCCTCGATTGTAGAAAGCGCCCAGCCGCAGGATGCGGAAACTGCGGGCCGTCGCTGGATATGGGGCAGCGAGGAAGACACGCAGCGGTTTGCGCAGCAGCTCGCGGACCATCCCGCGCTGCGCAACGCCTACGTCACGCTGCACGGCGACCTGGGCGCAGGCAAGACCACGCTGGTGCGGCACTGGCTGCGCGCACTGGGCGTGCAGGGCCGCATCAAAAGCCCCACCTATGCCGTGGTGGAGCCGCATGAGGCGCCGGACCTGGCCATCTGGCACTTCGACTTCTACCGCTTCGATGATCCGCGCGAATGGGAGGACGCAGGATTTCGCGATATTTTCGCCAGCCCCGGTCTCAAGCTGGCAGAATGGCCCGAAAAGGCCGCAGCGCTTACGCCTGCGGCAGATATAGCTATTCATATCGAAGCAATCGACGAGACGCAGCGCCAGGTGACCTTGCTCGCCGGCACGCCCGTCGGACGCGCCGTGATCCAAGCACTCAAGGCATGAGCGACGCCAACTCCTCCTCCTATCCGTCCGGCCTGTCGCGCCGCAATCTTTTGCAGGCGGGCTCCATCGTGCTGCTGCTGGGCCGCCAGCACATCGCGCACGGCGCCACCATCGTGGCCGTGCGCGTCTGGCCCGCGCCCGAATACACGCGCGTGACCATTGAGTCCGACCGGCCGCTGGCTGCCAAGCAGTTCTTCGTGGACCAGCCCCCGCGGCTGGCCGTGGACATCGAGGGCATCGACCTCAATCCCGCGCTGCGTGAACTGGTGGCCAAGGTCCGCTCCGACGATCCCAACATCGCCTCCATCCGCGTGGGCCAGAACTCGCCCAGCGTGGTGCGCCTGGTCATCGATCTCAAGCAGCCCGCCAAGCCCCAGGTCTTCACGCTGCAGCCCGTGGCGGCCTACAAGCACAGGCTGGTGTTCGACCTGTACCCCGCCAAGGCCGTGGACCCGCTGGAGGCGCTGATCAGCGAGCGCCTGCGCGATGCCTCCGGCGACGATACCGCTGTCGCATCGGCACCGCCGCCTCCACCAACGCTGCCCCGGCCCTCAGGCTCCACGGCGCCAGCCCCCGACCCGTTGGGCGACCTGATCGCCCAGCACAGCAGCGGCTCCGGCGGCAAGACGCCTGCACCGCCCGCCGTGGTGGCACAGGCACCTTCCCCTGCGGCTCCGGCCCCGGCGCCTCGCCCTCCCGCGCCTGCGCCCGTTCCGGCCCCTGCCCCGATCGCCGCGCCCAACATCGCCACCTCGCGCCAGACCGACCGCATCATCATCGTGGCGCTGGACCCCGGCCACGGCGGCGAGGACCCCGGCGCCACCGGCCCCAGCGGCACGCGCGAAAAGGACGTGGTGCTCAAGATCGCCCACCTGCTGCGCGACCGCATCAACGACACCCGCATCGGCGGCAGCCCCATGCGCGCCTTCATGACGCGCGATGCCGACTTCTTCGTGCCCCTGGCCACGCGCGTGGAAAAGGCCCGGCGCGTGCAGGCCGACCTGTTCATCAGCATCCACGCCGACGCCTTCACCACGCCGGCCGCGCGTGGTGCCAGCGTCTTTGCGCTCAGCGACAAGGGCGCCTCCAGCACGGCCGCGCGCTGGCTGGCCAACAAGGAAAACCAGTCCGACATCGTCGGTGGCCTGAACATGGGCTCGCAGGACCAGCATGTGCAGCGCATGCTGCTGGACATGAGCACCACGGCCCAGATCAAGGACAGCCTCAAGCTCGGCGGCGCCCTGCTGGGCGAGATCGGCAACATGGCCAAGCTGCACAAGCCGCGCGTGGAGCAGGCCGGATTTGCCGTGCTCAAGGCGCCCGACATTCCCAGCGTGCTGGTGGAAACCGCGTTCATCAGCAACCCCGAGGAAGAGGCCCGCCTGCGCAGCAGCGCCTACCAGGTGCAACTGGCCGACGCGCTGATGCGCGGCATCCGCAACTACTTCGCGCATAACCCGCCGCTGGCACGCAGCCGCTCCGTCTGACAGAGCCAGGCGAAGGCCGCGGGCGATGCCGCCCGCAGCCGCTGTCGGACGGTAAAGACGCGACACTTCCGAGCCGCCCGGCGGCAGCTCGGGCAGATCTCCTACCGCTGACGCAAGCCCTGAATGAGAGCATGCAAACATGTTCCACACAGTGCTTGCGCCACACGCCACTCACGGCGACAAGGCAGGCCATCACAGGAGATGAACATGAAGACACGCCTTTATTCCATTGCCGCCGCAGCAGCCATTGCCCTGTTCTCTGCCGGCTGTTCCACCAATCCCAGCAGTGCACAGATCGGTACCGGCGTAGGCGCCGTGGCCGGTGGTGTCGTGGGGGATGCCCTGTTCGGCAGCACGCTGGGCACCGTGGGCGGTGCAGCCGCCGGTGCACTGATCGGTAACGAGGTGGGCAAGCGCAACGATCGCCGCTGATTCCCACTCCCGCTCCATGAAAAAACCCCTTGCGCCATGAAGGTGCAAGGGGTTTTTTCTGTGCGCTGAAAGCTCAGGCAGCCGTCTTGGGCGCGCGCCCCGCGCGCCAGGCGCCAAAGATGGCGATCAGGCCCGGCACCAGGATCAGGCCCCAGATGATCTTCTCCAGGTTCTCGCGCACCCAGGGCAGGTTGCCAAAGAAATAGCCGGCTGCGCTGATGCCGAACACCCAGACAATCGCCCCGCCCACATTGAAGGCAGTGAACTTGCCCCGGTTCATCGCGGCCACCCCGGCCACGAAGGGCGCAAAGGTGCGGATGAACGGCATGAAGCGGGCCAGCACGATGGTGATGCCGCCATAGCGCTCGTAGAACGCGTGGGCCTGGTCGAAGGCGCGGCGGTTGAACCAGCGCGAGTCCTCCCACTGGAACACCTTGGGCCCTATGTAGCGGCCGATGGTGTAGTTGCACTGGTCGCCCAGCACGGCCGCCACCAGCAGCACGGTGCAGGCGATCGAATAGTCCATGAGCCCCACGCCGCACAGCGCGCCGACGATGAACAGCAGCGAGTCGCCAGGCAGAAAGGGCATGACCACCACGCCCGTCTCCACGAAGACGATGAGAAACAGCAGCGCATACACCCAGGGTCCATAGGCCACGACAAAGGCCTCCAGATGCTTGTCGATGTGCAGGATGAAGTCGATCAGGAACTGAATGATTTCCAAAAGAGAGTCCTCCGCGGCGGGCGCCGCACCGGCCCGTACTGTACTTCGCCGACATGCCCCCACGGCCGAGCCGGAGCCGGTTACGCCATCGCACACACCGGCGCTTGCAGGAATCTACAAATGCTTGAAATCAAGCTTGTTTTGTTACACAACTTGATAAAACTCTACGAAAAACTCATGAGTGCGTCAGCTTTTTGCAGGCAAAGTGCTTCCATGCCGTCGGCAATGCCGGCCCGGCCTCACCACCATCGCCAAGACACAAGGAAGCAAGCCATGAACAAGACCCTTCGCACTTTCGCGCACAAGTCCGAACGCCAGTCCGGCTCCACGATGGGCCGCACCCTGGCCATCGCCGCCCTGCTGACCGGCGCGCTCGCGATGGGCGGCTGCGCCCACCGCCCCAACAATGCGCAACTGGGCACGGGCGTGGGCGCCGTGGCCGGTGGCGTGCTGGGCAGCGCGCTGTTCGGCACTACGCTGGGCACCGTGGGCGGCGCCGCGGCCGGTGCGCTGGTCGGCAACCAGATGGGCAGCAACAGCGACCGCGCAGGCCGCCGCCGCTGACCCTGCAGCCACCCTCATTCAAAGAGTGCCCCCGGCTCCGGCCTTTGTTGCCGGGGACGCCTCTTGGAGCCGCTTTCGCGGCTCCTTTTTTTTGCGGGCGCCGGCGCCGCACACCCCATTCCCACAGCCCACAAGCGGTGGATGCGAGCCCCTAGAATTGCCGCGTGAACGCATCCATCCCATCCTCCGACACCCTCCCCCGCCGCCCCATCCGCGACCTGCCCGACGAGCTGATCAGCCAGATCGCGGCCGGCGAAGTCGTCGAGCGCCCTGCCTCGGTGGTGCGCGAACTCGTGGACAACGCACTGGATGCGGGCGCCCGCCAGATCAACGTGCGGCTGCTGGCCGGCGGCGTGCGGCTGATCTCGGTGGAGGACGACGGCGGCGGCATCCCGCGCGACGAGCTGCCCGTGGCATTGCGCCGCCATGCCACCAGCAAGATCACCGACCTGCACGACCTGGAGACCGTGGCCACCATGGGCTTTCGCGGCGAGGCGCTGGCGGCCATCTGCTCGGTGTCCGAGGCATCCATCCTCTCGCGCCCTGCGGGCCAGGACTCGGCCTATCTGCTCGATGCGCGCAGCGGCGAGCTGCGCCCCGCCGCCCGCAACCAGGGCACGACGGTCGAGGTCAAGGAGCTGTTCTTCTCCACGCCGGCCCGCCGCAAATTCCTCAAGAGCGACGCCACGGAGCTGGCCCACTGCATCGAGTCCGTGCGCCGCCATGCGCTGGCCCGGCCCGACGTGGGCTTTGCCATCTGGCACGAAGGCAAGCTGGTCGAGCAGTGGCGTGCCGCCGGCAGCATGTCGGATGAAGCCCTTGCGCGCCGCCTGGGCGATGTGCTGGGCGACGCCTTCGTGCAGAACTCCGTGGCGGTGGAGCATTGGTCGGGCGCCGTCCACGTCACGGGCCGCGCGGGCATTCCCGATGCGGCGCGCTCCCGGCCCGACCACCAGTTCTGCTACGTCAATGGCCGCTTCGTGCGCGACAAGGTGCTGACCCACGCCTCGCGCAGCGCCTACGAGGATGTGCTGCACGGCCACAAGCAGCCCGTCTATGCGCTGTATGTGGAGATCGACCCTGCGCGCGTGGACGTGAACGTGCACCCCACCAAGATCGAGGTGCGCTTTCGCGACAGCCGCGAGGTGCACCAGGCCGTGCGCCACGCCATAGAGAACGCGCTGGCCGCCCCGCGCGCGGCCGCCGCCGCCGCCG
>NZ_LFJT01000074.1:0-30157 GCF_001682645.1 Delftia sp. JD2 | reverse complement strand
GGCCAGCAGGCGCTGGAGGCCGGCCGCAGCGCAGCCAGCACGGCCACCAACGCGGCCACCGGTGCCGCCAGCGAGGCCCGTGCCTGGTGGGACCGCAACCAGGCCCAGCCCGAGGCGGCACAGTCGCCGCCCTCCGGCGCCGCCCCCGTGCAGGACGACCAGGGCGGCCCACGCCGCGTCATGGCCGTGCTGGGCGATGCCTGGACGGACAGCGCCCGGCGCGGCCAGGCCGTGGTCGCGCTCATGGACCAGGGGCCGTACCTCGTGCAGCGCCAGGCCGCCCATGTGGCGCCGGCCAAGTCGCAATGGCTGGCCCTGCCGCGCGGCGACAGCACCGGCGTGGCCATCGAACTGCCCGGCGACCCCGACGGCACTACCTATGACCTGTCCACCGGCCGCGCGCGCCCCGGTGGCCGGGGCGTGCGCATCTTCGCCCTGTCCGTCCACGCCGACGTGCCCCAGCGCGCGGGCCGGCGCAGCCTGGACGCCATAGAGCAGCACGCCATGCTGCGCGCCAGCTCGGTGCGCACCGAATGGCCGCGCCAAAGCGGCGACATCCTGGAGCCCACGGGCGGCAAGCTGCTGGTCTGGGCCAGCGATGCCACGCAGCGCTTCCCTTCCGGCTTTGGCGCCGACGGGCGCCTGTTCACCGCCGACGACCCCATGGTCACCCTGCCGCGCGGCTACACCGTGGTCACGCTGGAGCCGCAGGGCCTGCGCTTCGACCGTGCCCGGGAAATCGCCCTGGCCTTCCATGCCGTCCAGCCCGCGCAGGACATCGACCTGTCCCGCCTGGGCGCAGGCGATGCGGCCCAGGCCCTCATCGGCCTCATTGCCGAGCGCCACCCGCTGGCCGCTGCTAGCGGCTTTGATGCCGGCAAGCTGCGTGCCGACTACGGCCAGCGCCTGCAGACCGCCGCCGAGCGCGGCGACAGCGCCGCACAGGCCCAGGCCCTGGCAGAAATGGGCCAGCGCCTGGGCGATGGCCAATACCGCGTTCTGCTGCCCGGCGGCCAGGCCTGGCCTGCCCGCACAGACCGGGGCCTGTCCCCGCAGCTGCTGGCACGCGGCAGCGTCAACCTGCCCATGCCGCGCACCTGGCTGCGCGAGGACGGCCGCATCGCCATCACCAGCGTGGCGCCAGGCTCTGCCGCCGCCAAGGCGGGCCTGCAGCCCGGAAGCGACATCCTCGCCATCGAAGGGGAAAGCCCGGCACGCTACCTGGACCGCATTGCCCCCGCCTCGCTGCGCGCCAGTGCCGACGCCCGCCGCGCCGACCTGCTGGCGCTGGACCTGGGCACGCCCGCCACGCTGAGCCTGCGCACCGCAGCCGGCACACCCAACAGCACATCCAGCAGCGCATCCAGCAACCAGGAACAGACCCTGCGCCTGGACGCCGCCCCCGCCGCCACTACGGCCCTGCCTGCGGCCGAGCCCGCCCTCGCCTCCTTCCTGCTGCGCAGCGCCCAGGGCGGCAACCTGGCCTACATCGCACTCGACAGCTTTGCCGACGGCGCTACCGGCCAGCTCAACCGCTGGGAGGGCGCCCTGGCCGCAGCCACCCAGGCCAGGGTCACGGGCCTGGTCATCGACCTGCGCGCCCACCGGGGGGACGACGCCTACCAGCTGGTGCCCCACATGCTGGCCTCGCTCTACACGCGCGACAAGCCGCTGCGCATGCAGGACGCCGCCCAGCGCCTGTTCGACCCCGCTGGGCCTGCCGGCCCAGCTGCCCCTGGCCGCCTCGGGCACGCCCTTCACGGCCCCCGTCGCCGTGCTCACCAGCCCCAGCTGCGCCGGCCCCTGCGAACTGTTCGCCGCCTGGCTGCAGCACAGCCAGCGTGCCGACATCGTCGCCACCAGCGCCACGGCCGGCGCCACCGGCCCCGCCACGCGCGTTCACCTGCCGGCCGGCTTCATCGTGCAAGTCCCCCTGCTCGCAGAAACCGGCCCCGCTGGCGGCAACAACACCGCTGCACAGGCCCAAGGCGTAACCCCGCGCCTGCGCGTGCCCGTGGACGCGGCCTTCACCGCCTCCATCCAGGCCGGCGGCGACCCGCTGCTGGACGCCGCCGTGCTCCACCTGGAACGCAGCCGCACCGCGCAGGCATCGCGCTAGACCCACAAGCCCTTGCCGCCATGCCACCGCATCTGACCCCCGCCCGTTTCGTGACTTGTGCAGTCATGGCTGCCAGCGCGCCGGCAGCGGGCTGCTCGTCCAGCACCGACCAGATGCGGGTTGCCCTCGCTACGCCAGTTGCGGCCAAGGCATTCGATCCCGCCGATCCCACCGACCGCAGCCAGTACCGCTATCTGTATGCCGTGTACTGCAATGGCCGGGTGGATCGACTCGATCTGAAGAACCAGGCCAAGACAGGCAGTTTTCAACTGTCAGAACGCAGCGGCAAGCCTGCGGCCATTGCCGCGCTGCCACGGCCAGGAGTTCGACCTGGCGGCTGCCTTGCCCGCCCTGTCGTCACGCAGGATGCACAGGGAAGCAGTGACGGATTGGTGAACATCGTCGCCAGCAGCCGGCTGGACCCCGATGCGGACGGCCGAAAGCCCTACCAGCTGCTGACCTTCGCCCTGCCGGGCTGGACGCTGCAGCAAGCGCGCAATCTGGGCAGCTTCGATGCATTGCCCCGCCTGGCCCGCGCCGCTGACGGAACCCTGGCCGTGCTGCCCCAGGACAAGGACACGGCCGCCGCCATGGCCGCGCAGGCCCAGGCCTGGACGGCAGCGGATGCGATGGCCTGGACCAGCGCCCAGGCATGGTCGGCAGGCAATGTGCTGTTGATCTATGCCTTGCCCGGTCAGCGCGGCATGGGCGCCGCGCTGGCACTGGGCGCCGAGGCGCGCATCGTGCACCTGGCCGAGTTCCGCAGCGGTGGCAACGACATCCCGCCCGACCTGCACCTGGCGCCGGGCGGCCGGTTCGTGCTGGCCAGCCTGAAGCGCTCTGTCCCTCTGGGCGAGGGCCTGCGCAAGGTCGAAGCCACCGGGGAGCTAAGGCTGTATGGCGCGGATGGCCGGCAGACCCGGGTGTTGAACCAGGCGAGCCTGGCCGGCAGCGTGCTGGCCCGGAGCCGGCCAGGCTCGCTGGACCCGGACCAGCCCAGAACCGACAACGACTGGTTCAACGTAGCCCTGACGCCGGGCGGCCTGGCGGTTTTCACCGACAGGCGCGGCAACTACCAGTTCATTGGGCTGGGCCAGCCCTTCGACAGCGACCCTGTCATGGATGACGCCCAGGATGATGCCGACGGCGCCCGTCCTGGGCTGGTGTACGCGGCCCGCTAGCAGCAGAGGACCTTCCAGCCACCCCATGCAAGCCCTTCATCGACCGGCGCACGCAGGCCCCGCCATCCAGGCCTGAAGCCCCGACCCCTCTTCCACCCCAAGCACCGCGAGATCCGACACCATGACACGCAGAGTCACCATCAACACCCCCCTGGCAGACCAGCTGCAGCTGCGCCGGCTGCAGGGTCGCGAGGAAATCAGCCATCTGTTCGCCCTGGAGATCGACCTGCTCAGCGAAAGCGACAGCATCGATCCCAAGGCCCTGCTGGGCAAGGGCGCCACCGTGGTGGTGGAGACCCAGGACGGCGGCAAACGCTACATCGATGGCCTGGTCACGGCCTTTGGCATGCGCGGCCAGGACGAGCACCGCAACTTCCTGTACCGCGCGCGCCTGTCGCCCTGGCTGTGGCTGGCCACGCGCCGCAGCGACTTCCGCATCTTCCAGAACAAGACCGTGCCGGACATCATCAACGAGGTCCTGGGCATCTACGGCCACCCCATGCAGCAGCGCCTGACGCGCTCCTACCGCACCTGGGAGTACTGCGTGCAGTACAACGAGACGGACTTCCAGTTCGTCTCGCGCCTCATGGAGCACGAGGGCATCTGCTACTACCACCAGCACAGTGCGGGCCAGCATGTGCTGACATTGGGCGACGACATCGTCGCCTCGCACGACCCGCTGCAGGGCGGCGCCGTCATCCCCTTCCACCCGCCGGGCAAGGCCGCCGTGGCGCGCGAGGAATGCATACACGCCTGGGAACTGCACCAGCGCGTCAAGCCCGGCCGGCACTACAACGACGACTACGACTTCAAGAAGCCCCGCGCCGAGCTGTCCAACATGCGCCGCAACCCGCCCGGCCATGCGCACGACGCCTACGAAATCTACGAATGGCCGGGCGGCTACACCGAGACCGGCGACGGCGAGGACTACATCCGCGTGCGCCTGCAGCAAAGCCTCACGCGCCAGAGCACAGTGCAGGGCAGCTCCAACCACCGCGCCATGGCGCCGGGCTACACCTTCACGCTGGACAACTACCCGCGCGGCGACCAGAACCAGGCCTACCTGGTCACGGCCGTGGACTACGCCTTCGAAGAAAACCCGCGCGTCAGCGACGGCGGCAGCGGCGAGGGCTCGACCCAGAAATTCGTGCTCCAGGCCCAGCCCACCAGCCTGCCCTTCAAGCCCGAACGCATCACCGCCAAACCGCGCACCACAGGCCCGCAGACCGCCGTCGTCGTCGGCCCCGCAGGCGAAGAGATCTGGTGCGACCAGTACGGCCGCGTCAAGGTGCAGTTCCACTGGGACCGCATCGGCGGCATGAACGAGAACTCCAGCTGCTGGATGCGCGTGGCCACCAGCTGGGCCGGGCCGGGCTTTGGCGCGGTGCACATCCCGCGCATCGGCATGGAAGTCATCGTGGACTTCCTCAACGGCGACCCGGACTACCCCATCGTCATGGGCTGCGTCTACAACGCCTCCAACATGCCGCCCTGGGCGCTGCCGGCCAACGCCACGCAATCGGGCATCAAGACCAGATCCAGCAAGGGCGGCGCCCCGGGCGCGGGCCTGAAGAACGGCCAGGGCGACGCCAACGCCATCCGCTTCGAGGACAAGGCAGGCGCCGAACAGCTGTGGCTGCATGCGCAAAAGGACCAGCTCACCGAAGTCGAGAACGACGAGGACAAATGGGTGGGCAATGACCGGCGCAAGACCGTGGACCGTGACGAGACAAACGTCATCCACCGCGACCGCACCGAAACCGTGGACCGCGACGAAACCATCACCGTGCACAACAACCGCACGGAGCGGGTGGACCACAACGAGAAGATCAGCATCGGCGACAACCGCAATGAGGATGTCGGCATCGACGAGAACATCTCCATCGGCAAGAACCGCAGCAAGACCATAGGCCGCAACGAGAAGGACAAGATCGGGAACAACTGGTCGATCAAGGTGGGCAGCTTCAAGACAGAGACCATCGGACTGGCCTACATGCAGAACGTGGGCCTGGCCAAGATGGTGAACATCGGCGCCGCCTACAACGTCAATGTGGGCGCGGCCATGGTGGTGAATGTGGGGCTGAGCCAGAGCACGACGGTGCTGGTGGACCGTTCCGTCAGGGTCCAGGGCAACCAGCAGACCACGGTAGGAAAGCGCTACGCAATTCAGGCCGGCGACGAGCTCTCAATCACCGTGGGCGCTGCCAGCTTGGTAATGAAAAGCGACGGCACGATCACCATCAATGGCAAGAACATCGACGTGGTCGGCAGCAAGCACATCGGCCTCGACTCCAAGCGTATTGACCTGAACTGAGGAGTCCCGAATGGAGCGCCCTTCCCACGCAATGCCCAGTCCGGTGGAGTCCGCCCCCTTGCCGGAGGTGGTCAACCACACGCCCTGGCCCAGCCAGTACTTCCAGCATGTGGACCCACATGGCGAGATTTTTCACGTCATGGTCAGCCGCATCTCCTACACGCTGCGCGCGGTACAGAAAAATGGCGATCTCATAGAGCCCACTGTCCTGCCGCCCGAGCAACAGACACCGCTTTGCACCGCAGACGAGTTCTACGCAAACGTGAACATCAGCAGCGTGCTGCAGGAAAGCGATCTTGCTCCTTACAAGCCAAAGTGCGATGTCATCCTCACCAATGCCTTTGCATATACGCCAGACGGCAAGCCTCATGAGCGGTGGCCGGCCGGCTTCAGGTTTGCAGACAGCATCATCAAAACGCTTCAGGTCACCGGACCGCGGCAATTCGAGCGCTCTCTGACCAGCCTCGGAGCGCTGCGTCCCGGCGCCCCGAAACCGGTCACTCAGGTGCCGCTGTGCTATGAGCTGGCCTTCGGGGGCCCCAATGTCATTCGCCAGGAGCAACTTCTGCAGGAGTTTCTGGATGACAGGGACGACGTCAGGATCACAAAGTCCCAACGCGAGATCGCCCAACAGGCGCATGACGCGCTCCCCGCCTTCTACACGCCCAATCCGATTGGTTGCGGCAGGCTTCCCGAGGCGGTCCACGACGCCGACAAAGCCATTGCGAAACTGGAAACCCACACACAGCAGCAGCCCCAGTCCGCGCAGCACTACGCAGCGCCGCAGATTGAGGCCTTGAACCAGCCTTATGACGGACAGCAGGACTATCCGGTCGTAGGCGTGGGCGCCATCGGACGCTGGTGGAGTCCTCGGGTTTCCCTAGCCGGGACGCATGACGACGCATGGAAGCAATCCCAGTGGCCCAAAAGTCCTTTGGATCATGACTACCGCTACTGGAACTGTGCGCCGGAAGACCAGCAGATCGACTACCCGCAGGGTGGCGAAGAGGTCATGCTCCTGAACCTCATTCCAGCCGACAAATACCAGGGCATTTTCCGCTTCAAGCTACCCACGCAGGAGCTGCAACTGCTGGTACGCCTGAATGTGGGCGTGGTGATGTTTGCGCCCATGAACATAGACACGGTGATCCTGGATTTAGCGACCGGCACTGTGACTACCGTCAGGCGGGCAATCATCAGCGCCAAGACAGATGTCAGGCAGCTGGAGTTGGGCACCTGGCCCAAAGGCACAGGCATGGAACTGGATGCCGAAATGCAGCGCGCAGCCAGCGAACGCGCGAAACCTCAGGAGGCACGCCGTGGCTGACGAAAACATCGCATCCAAGGACGGGCGGTTTCGCATCGTTTCGCTCACCCCAGATGTATGCCTGACACCGAGCAAGAACGGCGTCCCGGTGCCCTACCCCATCACGCACCAGATGAACCAGAGCAGGCAGTGCTCTCCCAACGTCTTCCTGCAAGGCAAGCCTGTCTACCTGCACAACCAGAGCTATGTCGACAACGTCATGGGCGATGAACCCGGACAAGGCAAGGGCGTGGTCAGCCAGACCAATATGCGCATCAGCCACGACATAGACCACAGCAAGACCGTCTACGTCAATGGCCGGGCCATCGTGCGCACCGGCGACAAGATGTGGATGAACTGGAAGAAGCCCTGAAGCGCCATGGCCACCAGAAAAAAACAACTGCCTGCAGCGCAGTCACAAACAGCACAGGTCAAGCCCAACGCCTACCCTTCTCCAGGGCCGATAGGCAACACCTCGGGACTGGTCATCCCCGACACGGCCCCCAACCTCCACGGAGCTACGGCTCCCGCCATCAAGCCCGTCGCCCAGGAAAAAAGCTGGTGGCAGCGCTGGGGCAGCGACGTTGTGCACACAGGTCTGGATGTCGTGGGCCTCATCCCCGGCGTAGGCGAAATTGCCGACGGCGCCAACGCTTTGATCTATCTTGCCGAGGGCGATAAAGTCAACGCAGCCTTGAGCGCGGCAGCCATGATCCCGGGCGCGGGGATGGCGGCCACCGGAGCCAAGTATGGGAAGAAGGCAGCAGCAGCGGCAACAGAGGCTGTAGGCAAGAAAGCCGGCCGCGAAGCGGCAGAAGCTGGATCACAAAAAGCAGCCAAAGAGGCTGAAGAAGCTGCGGCAAAGAAGGCAGATGGGCAAGGTGGTGGAAAAGATAAAGGCAAGCCCAAGAAGCACAAGGATTGCGGTAAAAGATCGACCTACAACAAGGCACCTAAAAAACTTGGAGAACTGAATGCGGATCATGTCCCGTCCGGAGGAGCTCTTAAGCAAGCGGCAAAAGATCTATTGGTCGAAAAAGGCATATGGGACAGCCTGTCAGAAAAGCAGCAAAAATCAGTTCTCAACCGAGTCTACAATAATGCGCCGACCATCACTGTCCCTGAAGATATTCACAAAGAGGGCCGAACATATGGCAGCAAGAACAAGCCTTTGATTCAGGGGGACTCGAAAGGACTGAAGGACGCTTTCAAACGTGACACAGAAGCCATTAGAAAAGCGATGGAAGGGAAAGACCATGGATGCCTTGAAGAGTACATGCAATCAGTGGAAGAGCTAAAGGATTTTGATTTTGATAAATATGTCAAAGACATGGCGTTATCTCATAAAGCCGTGAAACCAAAATTACCATCAACATAAGGAAATATGATGAATACCGAAAGATTGCTATCCTTCCTGGGTCATACTTCGACAAGTGATGATTTTGAGTCATTTCTTCTCGAGAATGACATAAAAAAGATGCCAAAGGGAGATTCAACAACAAGAATAAAAACCAAAGACAAATTGATTTCCATGGAATTTGACCCCACAGATTCATACAAGGAAAAATATCTTTCCCCACCCATTGGGGACGGCTGGTTCACTTTTGAATCCTTCGACATAAATAAAGGCTTTGAAAAAGAAAATCCATTCAACCTCGCTTTTGCAATGGACAAATCACAGGTTGAAGAAAAATTGGGAAAATCAGTCAGCAAGAATCAGGAAGACCTTGTTCAAGCGTATCAAAAGGACAACCACATAATTATCATATTCTATAAAAACAAGTGGAAAGGCATAGAAACCATAAGAATAAGAAAGATTAACAAATTCGACGCAAAAAATCTCAACCTTAAATAGGATCTCATATTCTATGGATGGAAAAATTCTCGTTTCATTCATTGGAAAATCTCCCAATGATCCCTCTTTCGATGCTTGGCTTCAGGAGCATCGAATCTTTGAACGACCTCATCTTGCAGAGCAAGACGAAGAATACGAAGAGGATACTGAAGCAGCAGCGATAAATGCAAGAAATAGCGAGATTGAAGAAAACGAGAAGCATAGCATTGCGTTGATCTATGAAAATCAAGACAACTATAATCGAATCTTCAAAGATAACTCCATCCATATGGACGGCGATTTTATTCTCAAACAGGTAGCGTTCTATGCTCAAGGAGTATCTAGCTATCGCGGTTTTCAGGGGACTCTACCTTTTGGCCTTGTTTTTTCAGATACCCAAACCTTAGCACATCAAAAATTAGGCAAGCCCATTGCCTCCAGGTTTATTCATAACCTATCCGCCGATCTTTGGGTAACCCCAGATTGGCACATAAATATAAGCTACGTACATCTCTCTGGAACCATTGCCATAATTCATATCCGCAGACCCAATATCTATGATCTGAGAATGATTGGCAATCATTCACCGGATATTTCTTCCGCGATCAGAGATCGCATGCCCAGTCCGCACAACCTTTCGCAAGCGCTGGGTTTTGCAATTGATGATTTCAGATTGGCTGATGCCTTCAAACCCATAATTTGGGATCAAGACTCGCTAAATGAAGCCAATCATACAGAGGAGGTATTCCGCTACATAAAGAACTATGGTCTCAGTCTGTATTTCAGAGAAGGTGAGGACTTCCGGAGAGAATCGAATCCACTCCCCAAGTACGGAACATTTTTTGCCGGTTACCGTCTCAATAGAGCGGGAGATATGGAAAGCGATGGATTCCAAGGACAACTGCCCTTTGGTCTCAGCTTTCATGATACTCCGTTGGAAATTTTGAAGCACATGGGGCAACCACCTGACAAAAAGGGCACATCCTCAGACACTGGATATTTTATCTGGGACCTTCCGTCGTATAGAGTACATATTGTCTATAGCTTGATAGATTGGCAGCTGTATAGAATTACGTTTTTTGCACCATTTGCAAGATAAGATTTGAGCAAACGACCAATTACGTTGCCTTTCCTCGTTGGTGGGCAGCCTACGTAGGCGAAAGACATAAGAACAAGCAACCTACAAATTCTGCACGCACCTTGCAGACCCTAGGAACGCGGCAGCCTCGCCTGGATTAAGGCTTTGATATATCTTGCCGAGGGCGATAAAGTCAACGCAGCCTTGAGCGCGGCAGCCATGATCCCGGGCACGGGGATGGCGGCCACCGGAGCCAAGTATGGGAAGAAGGCAGCAGCAGCGGCAACAGAGGCCGTAGGCAAGAAAGCCGGCCGCGAAGCGGCAGAAGCTGGATTACAAAAATCAGCCAAAGAGGCTGAAGAAACTGCAGCCAAAAAAAGGCTGACAGTAATGTCGGCGGCAAAGACAAAGGTAATCCAAGATGCATATTGCTCTCCTACAAACCTGAAACCTGCAAAGCGGGAGGCCGAACAGGACATCACGTAGTTCTAGATCGGGCATTTCGAACCGGCAACAGAGTAAGCTCTCACCCGCATGGAATAACAGAAGATGAAGGTCTGGTTATCTGTGTGGATGATGAAAATATCTCCAGATCGAAATAACACGGAAAGATTCATGCGATATACGTTCCATTGGAACGGGTAACAGGGCTTGCTGGAAATCCTCCAGGCACAGCATCACTTGGTGTACTTGAAGCCGCTGGCGCAATATCGGTTGGAAGAATAACTGGATGCAATCCTATTTTAATAGAAGCTCATCTTCGTATTTTTCATCAATCGAAAGGACTGGATGCAACCACCATTGTACGAGCAGACCCCAGCGGTAAAATACCAATAGACTTCTCAAAAATTGGACCAGGAAAAACCACTCAAGGAGGTCCGCAGAGATAGCGTAGCACATATGAAATCAACACCCATAACCTTTGATAAATGTCTGGCGATTGAGGATGATTACTATATGTTTTCATCAAGGCCGAATGGAATCGATGATTCTGCAGAGTTCAGTAGGATTTTCTTTTATGATGCTCAATCTTCGGTAGACCCTTGGAGACATCTAGATTTGCCGAATTTCACAACAGTTAGCATCTGCTCTTCAATCAAAGCAATGGGAGACAGGAGAAAATATGTAATTCTATCGAAGAATGGGGAGATATCAGTTTATTGGCCTGGTGGCGCGAGCACCGAGAATATCGCAGAAGCAGGAGTGGACAAAGAACTTCCAATATATGGATATTTGAATTCTTTAAAAGAAATAAATGGTGCATTATACGCATGTGGAGGTGGAGGCCAAATATATAAACGCGGCAAAAATGGATGGCGCGATATTGCAGGAAAGCTCAGAAAACAAAGCCCGATCCCAAAGGCCAATTTAGCACTAAATACTCTTGAAACAGGTGATGATATTTCTGATATAGATGGTTATTCAGAAGATAATATTTACGCTGCTGGAAGAGATGGAATATATCACTTTGATGGAAAATTGTGGAGTGAAGTTGATATTTCAACTGACGAAATAATTATGAGTATTTCCTGCGCCCCAGATGGAGTTATCTGGGCATGCGGATTCAACGGAGCCATACTTCGAGGTGATTTCAAGAATGGCTTCAAAGACATAAGTCATTATGATGACAACATGATTCTGACCAAGATGGTTTTTTTTCAGAACAAAATATATTTCTCTTCCAATGAAGGACTTTTTTCCTTGGACTATAAAAAAGAAAAGTCTAAATTGTATAAAATCAAAGAAATAAAGGAATGCGATGATATTTCGGTTCACAAAGAAACCTTGCTATGCATAGGTCCCCAAAAGATAACTATTTTCAATAACAACGATCATCGCGAATTAAAGCATCCCGATTTAAAATAATTGGCTATCACTAGTTCTCATAAAAACAAAAACAACTCATTGAGCAAACGACACAGGTGCCACCACAGGCCGCATCGGCCTGCGAGACCTAGTCGCCACACTTCGCGAAGCCCTGGGCAACGAGTGGCAGCAGGAATACGACAGCCGGGGCCACCTTGTGCAGACCACCGGCCCGCTGGGCCGCACCACGCGCTACACCTACGACGGCATGGGCCGCCCGCTCACCCGGATTGACACCGCAGGCCGCAGCCTCGCCTACCACTACGATCGCGCCGGCCGCCTCATTGCCCTGGACAACGAGAACCACGCCCGCCCCCACTTCCGCTACTACCTGCATGACCAGCTCACCGACGAAGTCGGCTTCGACGGCCGCTGGCAGCGCTACATCTACAACGCCGCCGGTGAACTGACCCACCTCATCGAGGCCGGTGGCAGCGACGCCGGGCCCGGCAAGGTCACCAGTTCGAGCGCGATGCCCTGAGCCGTCTGCTGGCCAAGCGCGCCCTGGGCCACACTGGCCCCGTGGAAGAAGCCACCTACCGCTACGACGCCCTGGGCCGCCTGACCCAGGCCGGCAACGCCGCCTCCCACCTGGCCTTTGCCTATGACCCCGTGGGCCAGTTGCTCAGCGAAACCCAAACTCTCCAGACTTTGGCCCGGCCCGCCACAAGCTGCAACGCAGTCTCTTGCACGGCTACGACGAACTGGGCAATCGCACCCACACCCGCATGCCTGACGGCCGCACCCTGCACTGGCTGTTCTATGGCTCGGGCCACCTGCACCACATCAACATCGCTGCGGCGCAAGGCCCTGACCAGCCTCCGGCCGCGCACCAGGTCATCGCCGACATGGAACGCGACGCCCTGCACCGCGAAGTGCGCCTCAGCCAGGGCGCCCTGTCCAGCCGCTACGACTCAGGGACCGGGCGAAGAGCACAGCACCTACTGGTACCAATGCGACCAGATCGTGCGCCACTGGATCACCGCCGAACGGGGCCAAGGGGTCTGGGCCGCACCACGGCCTACTCTTGGACTACTGGTCGTGGCATCTCACTGTGGGACTGAACATCTTAAGAATCAGAGCCGACTGCCTGACTTTCTTTGCCGCCACACGATACTCTTTGCAAAAGGCAAATGTATTATTGAAGCCCATGCAGTTGGATACATACCCCTTCCATTATGACAATCGATTACCCAAAGATAAGAATTATTTTAAACAAATATTTAGTTGGAGAAATATGTCTGAATATTGAGCCATCAGCAATGGTGCCAGAAAGCATAGAAGACCTGGCATCCACGGGATTTTCCAGAGAGGGAGACCCGAATGACCATGAATTATTCGAGAAATATTATTCCATAGTGAATAGAAAACAGGGAATCAACTTCAAGATATACACGCTCAAAGGGAAAATATGGAGCAGCGGCCTTGATTTCCATGGATTCAGGTTATCCACCATCCTTAAGATGATTAATAAGCCAGCCAACATGAGATTGTTCCTTGACAACAAAAACTCCGATGGCGCACTCATCATTAATGATCTATGCGTTTGTAGATTTTCATACCACAAGGAAAAACCTCTAGCTCTTACATTTGAAACCAATGCCGCAATAATCGATGATATGGAAAACAGAAAAATCTCCACCAAGGCTGTTGAAAATGACTTCGCTGAAATATCTGCAGTACTGGCGAGAAGGAGTAACAGGAAGCTTAGAAAAATAAAACAAATATTAGTATCCAAGGGTCATATATTGAAATAATTTCCACCAATGGTTCTACAATCTTTATTTAAGCTCCAGACATGGAATCTACCCATTCATATGAATACAACCCAAAATCTTCACACACTCAATCTGGAGACCGCAGAGAAATCCATCCGCTTGCTGGCGACCGCATTCTTTCACCAAGATCTGAAAACCCTTGAAGCCCACTTCGGTATCAGCACACTGCAAATGGATGAGGCTTTTGAAGCATTGGAAAATTATCTCGGCAAAGACGATTTCACCTCGCTTGCACCTCCTCCAATAGGTAGCCAGATCATTCTGGAAGAAGATGAAATTTGTGCCGACGATGAAAATTCCTCAATCAGGGTCTATCGATTGAATTACGGAGGCTGGGGCTACGAGATGGATGTTTTCAGGCAAGACAAGAGGTGCGATCTGACCATGCGTGGCGAACTGCCTGGAGATTTCGGCAAAAATCCGCACAGCATCAAATTTCATCTGTTTGAAGTCATGTGATTTTTGTCCCGACCATGCACACCATCCCCGAGCTCGCCAGCCCCCAATCATGGCAATCCACCCTGCCCTCCCGCCGCGCAGAGATTGCCCAAGCCATTCTGGAGGGGCTGCCGCGCGGCTTCGAGTTCGCCAAACCATTCGTCTCTACAGAGCCTGCTGAGGGCGCGGCATGGGAGGTTCCCTGCTTTTACGACGCGCAGCATGAGACCGCGCTGACCCTGGTCCTGGGCGGCGATTTCACCTACGGGGCAACGGCGCAGCGGCTGGTGACGTTGCGCGATTCGATCCCTGCGGAGGACTGGTCCTTGATTGCGCCGGTGGTCCATGCAGCGCAGGAGGCCGGTCCCCTGCATGTGCCCGCGTTTCTGATGGGCCGCTTTCCCACGTTCGAGTGGGTGATTGAAGAGCATGTGGAGTTGTGCGATGGGCTGGAGCGGCCTGATTTCTCCAGCGAGGACGGGCCGTTTCCCGCCTATGTCACGCAAGAGGAAGCGCAGCGCTTTTTGGCCGCCACGGGCTATCGCCTGCCTTGGGACCATGAGTGGGAGTACGTTGCGAAGGCAGGCACGGAGCGGCTGTATGTGTGCGGGGACGCAGTTCCCCAGCGCGATCTGTCCGGTGATGTGTGCCTGACGCAGTTTGGCGATGGTCGGCTCAACCGCGCGGCCGCCAATCCCTGGGGAATGGCGGCGTTGGCGGTGGCCACGTTCACCCGGCTGCAGGCCAGCCCGCGCGAGTGGCGCATCCGTGGCGGTGCGGCGGCGTTCTATCCGTTTCAGCATCCCATGCAGCAGGCCATGCTGCTGACGGAGCTTCAGCTGCCGCTGGCCAACATGCCCGGGCAGATGGCGGGTCTGCGTCTGTGCCTCGATGTGCCAGCCATATAAAGGCATATAGGGCCATATGGGGTAAATCCGTGCACAGCCGTTGTTGTGGCGCTCCTGGCACAGCAATGTTCTGGTGGCGTCATTTTTCGGCTTTAGGATGGCGGGCCATGCGCAATTCCCACTCCCTCTGGACGGCGGCAGCCCTGGGCCTGGCAGCCTGTCTCAGCACCGGCCCGGCCCATGCAGCCCGACCCATGATCACGGACGATGCCCGCATCGTCGATGCCAAGTCCTGCCAGCTGGAAAGCTGGGTCAAGTCCAAAAAGGACAGCACGGAGTTCTGGGCGCAGCCGGCCTGCAATTTCACGGGCAATCTGGAGCTGACGCTGGGCGCGGCACGCACGCGAGAGGACGGCAGCAGCCGAACCACGGATGTGGTGATCCAGGGCAAGACCCTGTTCAAGGAACTGCAGCCCAATGGCTGGGGCTGGGGCCTGGCCGTGGGCAATGCCCGGCATCCGAATGACGAGGGCCAGGGCCGGGGAGATCTGTACGCCTATGTGCCCGTCACGTTCTCGCTGCGCGATGACCGGCTGTTCTTCCACACCAACGTGGGCTGGCTGCGCACGGCGCAGGCGCATCGCAACCTCATGACCTGGGGACTGGCCACCGAGGCCCAATTGAGCCAGAGCACCTGGCTGATTGCCGAGACATTCGGCCAGAACCAGGGCAAGCCCTTCTACCAGATGGGCCTGCGCTACTGGTTGGTGCCTGGACATGTGCAGATCGATGCCACCTACGGCAACCGCGCAGGCAGCAGCACGCAGGAGCGGTGGTTTTCCATCGGCTTGCGGCTGCTGTCTTCGCCGTTCCTGCCCTGAGTTCTTTCCAGCTTGCGCCCTGCCCGGCCCTGCCCGCTGCTCACAGCGCGCCAAACCGCCTGAGCACCATGAAGGCCGCCATGGCCAGCACGCCCAGCATCACAGAGAGCTGATTGGCGCAGGCCAGATTGCCGTCCAGCACATTGTTGTAGATGGCCAGTGACAGGGTTTCCGTCCGGCCGATGATGTTGCCGCCCAGCATGAGCGACAGGCCGACCTCGCCCAACGCACGGCCCCCCGACAGGATCAGGCCGGCCGCAATGCCGCGCCGGGCCAGCGGCAGCTCGATGCGCCAGAACACCGACCAGGGACGGTGCCCCAGCATGGCCGCCGCCTCCAGCAGGCGTGGCGAAGTGCCTGCAAAGGCGGCCTGCGTGGGCTTGACCATGAGCGGCAACCCGGCAATGAAGGCCGCAATGACCAGGCCCGTTTGCGAAAACACGATGTCGGGTCGCAGCACGGCCGGCAGCATCTGGGTGACAAGCCCTTGCCGGCCCAGCAGCACCAGCAGGCCATAGCCCAGCACGATGGGCGGAAACACCAGCGGCAGGCTGACCAGTGCATCGACCAGCTGGCGCCCCGCAAACCGGCGCCGTGCCAGCAGCCAGCCCAGGCCTGCGCCCACCAGCAATTGCAGCATCAGGCTCCAGGCAATGACATGCGCGGTCAGGGCCAGCGGCGCCTGGGCGCAAACGGAGTCGGTCATGGACTGTCAGTTGCCAGCAGGGATTAGGTGGCCCATCAAAGGCCGTGCCGCTCCAGTACCTGGCGGGCCTGCGGCGTGGCGATGAAGTCCAGCAGCGCCTGCAGTTGCGGCGATGAGGCGCGGCCCTTGAGCACGGCCAGGCTCAGTTCGATGGGCGGATGGCAGCTGGCCGCCACCGGCACGCTGGCGCCCACGCGGTCTTTCAGGACCAGGGCCTCGGTCTTGTTGACAAAGCCTGCGTCCACCTCGCCGGTGGTCACATAGGCGCTGACCTGGGGCACCGTGGCCACTTCGACCAGGCGTTCGCCCAGCGTCTGCGCCAGGCCCAGGCGCTCCAGGCAGATGCGCGCCGCGTTGCCGTACACGGCCTTGCTGCGGTCGGCGATGGCAATGCGCTTGAATTCGGGCCTGGCCAGGTCCTGCACGCTTTCCAGGCGCTGGCCGCGCGAGGCCACCAGCACCAGCTGGCCCTGGCCCAGCGTGATGTAGCGCTCGGCCAGTTGCATGGGCTCGACAAAGGCGCGGTCGCCGATCAGCACGGCGATCTCCGGGTCCTGGCGGGCCTGCGTCTCGATCTGCTTCATGTTGCCAAAGCTGGCCTCGGCGCGAATGCCCGTGGCCTGGCCGAAGGCCTGCAGCAGTTCCAGCACGGGCTTGCGGTAGCCGGCGCCAGCGGCCAGCAGCAGGCCTTCATCGGCATGGGCCAGGCTGGCCGAGCCAGCCAACAACAGCGCCAGGAGCGGCGCCAGGCCGCGGGACAGTATGCGTTTGAACATGGATTTCCTCCTCTAGAACGCGGCGTTGAAGCCCACGCTCCTCTCTTTACGAAATGTTCAATCGTATACGACGAATTACTGCATACACCCCTGCACGCCTGCTGCAACGCCCGTAAAAAAACCTCCATGCATGACACATGGAGGCTGGCAGTCATGGCAGCCTGCGTCTTCGTTCAAGGGGGCGTCGTCTGCAGCGCTTACTTGTTGGGCTTGGCCGCAGGGCCGGCAGCGATGGGCGCCACGCCTTCGGGCTTGACGTAGGTGACCGAGGTCACATAGTGCACGCCGTCGTATTTTTCTGCACCGTTCGGGCCGGTGCGCTCGCCGCCGCTGCGCTCGTCGTGCGTGGCTTCGGCCACGTAGGTGCCCTTCCAGGGCATGTCGAACTGCACCAGGCCCTGCTCGTCGGCATGGGCTTCCTTGCTCCAGCCCGATTGCACGGTCAGAACCACCTTGGCCTTGGGCAGCGGCTGGCCCTTGTAGATGACCTTGAACTCGCCGGCCTTGCCAGAGGGCACGACATCCAGCGTCAGCCGCGGGGCCTGGGCGGCAAAGCCGGTGATCAGGCGCGCGGCCGGGTGGTACCAGTTGCGCAGTTCCTGCTCGCCCTTCTTGCTGGTGTACAGCGGGTAGCCGGCATCCTCGGCCACGATGCTGTCGCCCTGGCCGGCCTTGAAGGGCAGCGCAAAGCCGGTGCCGGTCTTGCGGCCATCGGCCGCCTTCTCGCCCTGGGCAGACACCAGGGTGGCCACGGGCTTGCCGAACTTGTCGAGCAGGCCCGGCGATGTCTCGCGCAGGTTGTCGCCAAACTCGCCAAAGCGGATCACGGCGGTTTCGCCGGCCGGCTGTTCCAGCCAGATCTGGTGGGCCTGGCTGGCGCCGCTGGCGGCCAGGAGTGCGGAGACAAGAATCCAGTGTTTCTTCATTGCAGCTTCCTCAAAGGACAAAAAAACAGCCATCGGCGCCATAACGGGCCGACGGCATGAACGTGCTTGGGGGTGGGGTGCGGCCACATGGCGCCGCATTGATTATTGAATGAGAATGGTTTGCATTCTATGCGCATTGCACACCGCCCCGGCGCAGTTCACCAGGTGGCTGCAATGGGGTCCGGCCCAGCGTTCAGGCGGCATCCTCGATGCACACCGGCTCGCCCGTGAATGCCAGCGCCTCGGCGGCCTGCTCCCAAGGGCTTTGGTCAGCCGTCCTGGCCGGGCGCAGCACAAAGCCCTCGCCTTCCGCATGCGTGGTGCTGGCCGCGGGCGGCAGCGGCAGGCCCATGCGCTCATGCGCCTGGGCCACCAGGGTGCGAGCGTAGATTTCCGCAGCCATGCTGCGCAGGCGCGGCTTGTAGACCTTGCCCACGTTGGTGGTGGGCAGCGCATCGATGATGCGCACATAGCGCGGGCGCGCAGGCGCTTCGTCCACGCCGGCTGCAGCAAAGGCCAGCAGTTCGGTCTCATCAGCCTGGGCCCCGGGGTGGAGCGCGACAAAGGCCACAGGCACCTCGCCCGCATAGGCATCGGGCGCGCCCACGGCGGCGCAGGCCTTGACGGCGGGATGGCGCTCCAGCGCCTGCTCTATCACCTGCGGATCGATGTTGTGGCCGCTGCGGATGATCACGTCCTTGGAACGCCCGCGCAGCCGCAGCAGGCCATCGTCGCCGACCGAGCCCAGGTCGCCCGTGATCAGCCAGCCGTCATCGGTGAGGTAGCTGGACGGCTCAATGCCGCCCAGGTAGCCGGAAAACAGGTTGGGCGACTGGAACACCACCATGCCGGTTTCGCCGGGCGCGGCTTCCTGCCCTGATGGCCGGCCGTCCGGCCCCATGCGGCGCACGGCCAGGCGCGCAAACGGCAGGCGCAGGCCCACATGTCCGGCCGCCGCGTGCAGGCCGGGCGGCGTGATGGTGGAGATGCCCGTCATCTCGGTCATGCCCAGGCTCTCGTGCACATGGAAGCCGCTGTGCGCCTTGAAGCGCGCCGCCACCTCGGGCGACAGCGGCGCGGCGCCCGTGCGGAAGTAGCGGATGGAGGACACATCGGCCCCCTGCAGCGGCACCTCCACCAGCGCGGCCAGCACCGTGGGCACGGCCGACATCAGCGTGGGCTTCCACTGTGCCGCCATGCGCCAGAAGCCGGCAATCACGGCCTTGTTGCGAAACAGACCGGTGGTCGGAATGATGACGTGGGCTCCGGCCGAGAAGCAGGCCAGCGAGCCCGGCAGCACGCCCGCCACATGGAACAGCGGGTAGCCGTTGATGGTGCGGTCGGCCGTGTTCAGGCCCTGCATCTGCACGCTGGCCCAGGCGGTGTAGACCTGGGCGCCATGCGTCTGCACGGCGATCTTGGGCGCACCCGTGGTGCCCCCGGTATGGAAGTAGGCCGCCACGTCGCCGGCCTGTAGCTGGCGCCCGCTCACCAGCCGGTCGGAGGGCTGGGCGGCCAGGGCGGCATGCAGATCGCTGGCGGGCCAGCGCTGTCCATTCGCCTGGAGAGCCCGGCCTTCATGCGAGACCCAGAGCACATGCGCCAGATCCGCATCCAGCGCCGTGACTTTCTCGCGGATGCCGGCATCGTCCTCGTCCGCCCAGGCGATCAGAAAGCGCGCGCCCGTGGTCCGCATCAGGGCAGAGATCTTCTCGGCACTCAGCAGCGGATTGATGGGCTGCACGATGCCCGCCGCCTCGCCGCCCCACAGCGCAAAGTGGTACTCCATGCAGCCTGGCAGCAGGATGGCCACCGTGTCGCTGGCGCCCATGCCCAGCGCATGCAGGGCGTTGGCCGTCTGGTGGATCTTGCCCAGCAGTTCGGCATAGCTCAGGTGCCGGGCATCATCCACGCTGCCGGCCTGGGGCAGAAAGCTCAGCGCCCTGCCCTGGCCGTGCTCACGCGCAGAGTTGCAAAAGAGGTCGTAGACCGAAGCCGCGGTGATCAGCTGCGCCATGGGCCGGCTTTCGATGGCTTCGACATCGGCCAGGGAACGCACGGCCCGCAGGGGCCGGAACATGGATTGCGCAGGGATAGGACTCATGGCCATGGGCTCACTCCGCGCCCAGGCCGTTGGTGCGCACCACCTCGCCCCAGCGCGAGTAGTCGCTGCGGATCAGGGCCTCGGTGTCCTGGGGGTTGAGGTAGGCGGCCGTCACGCCGATCTTCTCGAAGCGGTCGCGCACCTCGTCGGTGGCCAGCAGCTGGCGCGAGGTGGCGCTGAGCTTGTCGATGATGGCGCGCGGCGTGTCCCTGGGTGCCACCAGGCCGCCCCAGGACGATGCCTCATAGCCGCCAAAGCCCTGCTCGGCCATGGTCTGCACGCCGTCCAGCGCCTTCACGCGCTGCGGCGTGCCCACCGCCAGCGCCCTCAGCCGGCCGCTGCGGATATGGGGCAGCGCCGACACCATGTCCGCATAGATCACCGGCACCACGCCGCCCAGCGTGTCGTTCATGGCGGGCGCGCTGCCCTTGTAGGCCACGTGTTGCATGGTGTGCAGCTTGGCGGATTTCATCAGCTCCATGCTCAGGTGGCCCGAGCTGCCCGCCCCGGAGCTGGTGTAGTCCAGCGTGGCGGGCTGCGCCTTGGCGTACTGGAACAGCGATTTGAGGTCGGTCACCTTGGGCAGAGACTGCGCATTGACCGCAATCACATTGGGCAGGTCATAGATCTTGGTGACCGGGGCGAAATCCGTGGCCGGGTGGAACTTGACGTTCTTGAAGAAATGCGGCGCCATGATGGTGGGCGTGACCATCATCATCAGCGTATAGCCGTCAGGCGCTGCCGTGCGGAACTGGCCTGCCGCCACCGCGCCCGATGCGCCGGGCTTGTTCTCTATCACCACGGGCTGGCCCAGCTGGCGCGCCAGCGCCTCGGCGTAGACGCGCGCCGCGCCATCGGTGGGCCCACCCGGCGGGAAGGGAACGACCAGGCGAATCGGCCTGTCGGGCCAGGCGCCGGTATCGGTATTGGCCTGCGCCGCGCCGCACAGCGATGCGAACGCAGCCACGCCGATGGCGCCCAGCGCCATGCCCTTGGCCAACGCCTGTCTTTTTGTGATGCCTGCCATCTTGTCTCCTTGAATGTTTATGTGTTCTGGCTGGCCCATTCTGCCCAGCGCACCCTCTTTGACAATGGCGGCGGCGGTTGACATCATGTCAAACAATATTGACACCCCCTTGGACCGCAACGCATGGATCTCCTGGCATTCAACATCCTTGTCCAGATCATCGAACACGGAAACCTGAGCCAGGCGGCAAAGTTCTTGAACATGTCGCGGGCCAACGTGAGCTACCACCTGGCCCGGCTGGAGAAGTCCCTGGGCGCATCGCTGCTGCGCAGAACGCCCCAGGGCGTGGAGGCCACCGAGGTCGGCCAGCGCATCTACCGCCATGCGCGCAACATCCTCAACGAGACCGAACTGGTGCGCGAGCTGGCCCAAAGCAGCACGGACGACATCTCGGGAAAGATCGGGCTGAGCGTGCCCACCGGCTACGGCCACCTGGTCATGGCGCCGTGGCTGATCGAGTTCAAGCGCGCCCATCCGCAGGTGGTGCTGGACATCCGCCTGGAAAACTTCATAGACAACCTGCTCAAGGACAGCGTGGACATCGCCATCCGCGTCATGTCCGACCCGCCGCCCATGCTGGTGGCGCGCGACATGGGGCCGGTGCGCTACAGCCTGTGCGCCTCCAGCGACTGGCTGCGCAGCCACCGCCTGCCGGAGACACCGTCCGAGCTGTCGCGCACGCCGCTCATCACATCGGGCGGCGAAAGCGGCAAGGTGCGCCTGCAGATTGCGCGGAACGGCCAGCCGCTGGAGGAGCTGGACATCACGCCCACGCTGATGTCGCGCAGCTACCCTTTCCTGTGCGACTGCATCACCGGCGGCCTGGGCGTGGGGCTGGTGCCCGACTACATGGTGCGCCGCCAGGTGGAAGATGGCCGCGTCGTGCTGGCCATGCAGGACTACGAATTCAGCATCAACCAGGGCCGCATGTTCATGCTGTACATGCCCAACCGCTTCCAGTCCGGCGCCGCCCGCGCCTTGATCGACTTTCTGAGCGACAGGATGGGCCTTGCGCGCATCATCCGGCCGGGTGACTTGCCCGACACGGCGCAGGCCTTGCAACCGTCGGAATGACGCTGGAACAAAGTTTGTAGACGACTGGTCGGTTTTTACGTTAGACTTCGATCCCATGAAGAAACCCGCACAGGAAACACGCCAGCACATCCTTGATGTGGCCAAGGCGTTGATGACCCAGAAAGGCTATACGGCCGTCGGCCTGGCCGAGGTCGTCGCGGCTGCGGGCGTGCCCAAGGGCTCCTTCTACTACTACTTCAAATCCAAGGAAGAGTTCGGCCAGGCCCTGCTGCAGGAGTACTTCGACGAGTACCTGGCCAAGATCGATGCGCTCATGGAGACGCCCGATCCGGCCATCTTCCGGCTGATGACCTACTTCCGCCATTGGACGCAGAACCAGTGCTCGGCCCATGCAGGAGGCCAGTGCCTCGTGGTCAAGCTGGGCCCAGAGGTCTGCGACCTGTCCGACGACATGCGCTCGGTGCTGCGCACCGGCACCGACGCCATCATCACCCGGCTGACCGACTGCGTGCGCGCCGGCCAGGCCGATGGCTCCATCACATCCGACCTGGACGCGCCTGCGCTGGCCGAATCGCTGTACCAGCTGTGGCTGGGCGCCTCCCTGCTGTCCAAGCTGGGCCGGCATGAGGAGCCATTTGCCGCAGCGCTCGTGTCCACGAAGCGGCTGCTGGGCTGAGCAGGCCTGGCCGCCGCTTTTTATTTGCCTTGCTTGTAGACGACTGGTCAACTTCAAACCCTTCACCTCTTACCCATCCCTCTTCCTTTTTGTTCAACCACCACCACTGCACACCATGACCGACCACAGCCTTCACACCGATCTGTTCTCCCCCACCCAACTGGGCGGCCTGTCGCTCGCCAACCGCTTCGTCATGGCCCCGCTGACCCGCAGCCGCGCCGGTGACGACGGCGTGCCCACCGAACTGCACGCCGCCTACTACGCCCAGCGCGCCAGCGCGGGCCTGTTGATCAGCGAAGCCGTCAACATCTCCGCACAGGGCCGGGGCTACAACCTCACGCCCGGCATCTGGACCGAGGAACAGGTCGCCGGCTGGAAGAAGGTCACCGACGCCGTGCACGCGGCCGGTGGCAAGATCGTGGCCCAGCTGTGGCACGTGGGCCGCTACTCGCACGTGGACCTGCAGCCCGGTGGCGTTGCCCCTGTCGCCCCCTCTGCAATCAAGGCCGAAGGCGTCACCTTCACGCCCAACGGCGTGGCCGAGGTATCCATGCCCCGCGCCCTGGAAACCAGCGAAATCCCCGGCATCGTCGAGCAATACCGCCATGCGGCCGAATGCGCCAAGCGTGCCGGCTTTGACGGCGTGGAAGTGCATTCGGCCAACGGCTACCTGCTCGACCAGTTCCTGCGCGACTCCACCAACCACCGCAGCGACGCCTATGGCGGCAGCATCGAAAACCGCGCCCGCCTGACGCTGGAAGTCACCGACACCGTGGCCAAGGTCTGGGGCGCCGACCGCGTGGGCATCCGCCTGTCGCCCGTCACACCCAACGCCGGCAACACGCCGCTGGACAGCGACGTGATGGCCCTCTACGGCTACCTCATCCCCCAGCTCAACCGCTTCGGCCTGGCCTACCTGCACGTCGTGGAAGGCGCCACCGGCGGCTCGCGCGAACTGCCGCCGGGCGTGGACCTGGACGCGCTGCGCAAGCTCTTTGACGGCGCCTACATGGGCAACAACGGCTATGACCTGGAACTGGCCATGGACCGCCGCGCCAAGGGCCTGATCGACACCGTGGCCATCGGCCGCCCCTTCATCGCCAACCCCGACCTGGTGGCCCGCCTGCGCCACGGCAAGGAGCTGGCCGTGGCCCCACACGAGGCCTACTACGGCGGCGGCGCCCAGGGCTACACGGACTGGCCAGTGGCCGCCTGAGCCGGCCATCCGCCCCACGATCTGCGGCACACTGGCTGACCTGCGTCCCCATCGAATGACCAAGCGAAAGACCAAGCCATGCAACTGCTGATCGTGGGCGCCACGGGGCTGGTGGGCAGCCAGGTGCTGCAACAGGCCCTGGCCGACAGCCGCATCACCCGCGTCGTGGCCCCGGTACGCCGGGCGCTGCCGGAGCACCCCAGGCTGCTCGCCCCCATCGTCGATTTCGAACGCCTGCCCGAAGATGCCGACTGGTGGCGCGCCGACGCCCTGGTCTGCACCCTGGGCACCACCATCAAGACAGCCGGCAGCCAGCCGGCTTTTCAGCGTGTGGACCATGACTATCCGCTGCTGGCCGCCCGCCTGGCCCATCGCCACGGCACGCCCACCTATGTGCTGAACTCGGCCATGGGCGCCGACGCCGGCTCGCGCATCTTCTACAACCGCGTCAAGGGTGAGCTCGAGCGTGACCTCCAGGCGCAAGGCTTTGCCTCCCTCACCTTCGTGCGCCCCGGCCTGATCAGCGGCCCGCGCACCGAGCACCGCGCGGGTGAGCGCGCCATGGTCGGCGTTCTTGGCGCCCTGGGCCCGCTGCTTCCCCGGCGCTGGCGGCTCAACCCCGCGCACCGCATTGCCCAGGCCTTGATAGAGGCTGCTGTCAACGCCAGGCCCGGCGTCCATATCGTGGGTTCCGAGGCGCTGGCCGAGTGAACACCATGCACAGTCAAGAACCTCTCAGAAAGCTCGCATGAACCCGCACATCGCCCCGGTCGATCTCGCCAAGTCCTACCGGCTGATCAACCACGGCCCCACCGTCCTGGTCTCGGCCCGCCATGGCGGCGTGGACAACGTCATGGCCGCAGCCTGGTGCTGCGCGCTGGACTTTGCGCCCCCGAAGCTCACCGTGGTGCTGGACAAGGCCACGGCCACGCGCGCTCTGGTCGAGCAAAGCGGCATGTTCGTGATCCAGGTGCCTACGGCCGCCCAGTTGCAGCTCACGCACCAGGTCGGCACGCACACCCTTTCCACCGATGCCGGCAAGCTCGCCGCCAGCGGCGTTCAGCTGTTCGGCATGGAAGGGTTCGACCTGCCCTTCGTGGACGGCTGCGCCGGCTGGCTGGCCTGCAGGCTGATCCCGGAGCCCCACAACCAGCAGGCCTACGACCTGTTCATCGCCGAAATCGTCGGCGCCTGGTCCGACACCCGCGTGTTCAGCGACGGCCACTGGCACTTCGAGGACGCCGACCCCGCGCTGCGCAGCCTGCACTACGTGGCGGGTGGGCAGTTTTATGCGATTGGGCAGGCGTTGAACGTGCAGGACGGATCGCCCTGAAACTCGCCAATGGCGGCATGGCTGTATTGCACAATCCAGCCATGCTCTCGGCCACCGCCTCTTCCCTTGCACCTTCCCTTGCCTCTTCGCGCGCAGTCCCCACGCGCGAAACCTATTCCGAACTGCAGCAGGCCTACGAGCACTTCAACCAGCGCCTGTTCGACGATGCCCTGCCCCACTGCCTGATCACGCTGCAGCGCGAGAAACGCACCTGCGGCTATTTCTCTGCGGCGCGCTTTGCGTCGCTGGATGGCAGCACCACGGACGAGATTGCGCTCAACCCCGCCTACTTCGCGGCCGTGCCCATCATCGAGACGCTGCAGACCCTGGTGCATGAGATGACGCACCTTTGGCAGCACCACTTCGGCAAGCCGGGCCGCGCGCGGTATCACAACGAGGAATGGGCGGACAAGCTGGAATCGCTGGGCCTCATGCCCTCGTCCACGGGCCGGCCCGGCGGCCGGCGCACGGGCGACATGATGGCCGACTACGCCATGGCAGGCGGCCCCTTCCTCGCGGCCTGCGAGCTGTTGCTGACCACGCGCTTCCAACTGAGCTGGTACGACCGCTTCCCGGCCATCGAGCATGTGGTCACGGGCCAGTGGAGCATGGCCACGCAGATCCAGGGCATGCAGGGCACGCAGCCGCCCATGTCCTCCGTGCCCGCCCTGGCCGAAGCCGTACGGCCCGTGGGCACCTCGGTGGCTGTGCCGGGCTCCACCACCGGCGAGACCATGGTGCAGCCCGTCAACAAGTCCCTGCGCGTCAAGTACCGGTGCGGCGGTTGCGCGGCGCCCGTCAATGTCTGGGGCAAGCCGGGGCTGAACCTGATCTGCGGCGATTGCGGCAAAGGCTTCGCGGCCCAGGATTGATCAGTGGGCAGGAGTCTTGCGCGGCAGCTCCAGCACCGCCTCCAGCCCGCCCCCCTCCCGGTTGCCCAGCACAATGCGCCCGCCATGCGCCTTGGCCACGGCATCGGCAATGGACAGGCCCAGGCCAAACCCGCCAGAGCCCGCGTTGCGCGAGGTCTCCATGCGGTAGAACGGCTCCAGCACCTGGGCCAGTTGCTCCTGGGCAATGCCCGGCCCCCGGTCCAGCACGTCGATGCGCAGCAGATCGTCGCTGTCACTGATGCGCAGTTCGGCGTCGCGGCCATAGCGCAGCGCGTTCTCCAGCAGGTTCTGCAGGCAGCGGCGCAGGCTGTGGGGATAGCAATCGAGCGGGCGCAGCGCGCGGCCCGTGATGGGGATGTGCACTCCATGCGCCTCGTCCAGGTCCTGGGCCACGCCCTGCACCAGGGCGTTGATGTCCAGCGCCTGGCGCTCGCCGCGCGCGTCGGCGCCGGTGAGCATGTCCAGCGTGGCGGTGACCATGGCTTCCATCTCCTGCAGATCGCGGCGGAATTTGTCGCGCAGGGCTTCGGGCTCCAGCATTTCCGAGCGCAGGCGCAGCCGCGTGATGGGCGTGCGCAGGTCGTGCGAGACGGCTGCAAAGAAACGCGTGCGCTCGGCCACGCCATCGGCGATGCGCTGCTGCATGGCATTGAAGGCCTGGGCCGCCTGGCGCACCTCGCGCGGGCCGTCCAGCGGCAGGGGCGGGCTTTTGAGGTCCTTGCCCAGCGCGTCGGCGGCGCTGGCCATGCGCGCCAGCGGACGCATGGCCAGGCGCACGGCCAGCAGAGCCACCACAACCACCACGATGATGCGCAGCAGATAGATGCGCAGCACGTAGTCGGCCAGCGCCCAGTAGGGCCTGACGGGGTAGCCGGCCTCTCCCTCCACGGCCTGTACCTGCAGCCACTGGCCGTTGCCCAGGCCCAGCAGCATGCGTACATGGGCTTCGGGCTCATGGGCAGTGAGCAGGGTCTCTGCGCCGCCATGCAGCTCCAGCGCCAGCAAGTGGAACGGCACGGCCGCGCCCACGCGCCGTGCCAGCACATCGGCCAGCAGATCGCCGGCCATGGCGTCGGCCGCATCGGCGGGAGCGGACGCCAGGTCCTCCATCAGGCGCCGCGCACGGGCCGCATCGATCAGGGTCAGCTGGTAGCCCTGCGTGCTCAGCGTGCCCACGGCGGCGGCCCGCGCCTCGGGCGGCAGGGAGGACAGCAGCAGCAGCGAATCGGCGGCGCGCGCGCCCAGCAGACGCAGCGGCACCTCCAGCAGCTGGCTGCGCCGGCTTTCCCACCAGATGGTGCCCGTCAGCGCCTGGGCCGCCAGCATGCCGGCCACAAGGATCAGGGCCACGCGCCCGGACAGCGTCTGCGGCCACAGGCGCCGCAGCAGCGCGCCGGCCTGCATCCAAGCCATCACGATGCCTGCGGCACCACGTCGCAGGTCAGCACGTAGCCGGCGTTGCGCACGGTGCGGATCAGGCTGGCCTGGCGCGCGGGGTCTTCCAGGTGCTGGCGCAGTCGGCTGACGCAGACGTCGATGGCGCGGTCCTGGGCCTGGCGCTCGCGGCCGAACACATGGTCGGCCAGGTAGTCGCGGCTCAGCGTGCGGTGCGGGTTGCTGGCCAGGGCGCAGAGCACGCGGTAGTCGGACTGGGCCAGCGGCACCAGCACGGCCTGGGGCGAGCGCAGCTCGCGCGCGCGCATGTCCAGCGTCCAGCCGGCAAAGCGCAGCACGGGCAGATGCTCCGGCTCGCTGGCCGGCGCCGGTGCCTGGGCCACGCGGCGCAGCACCACCTTGATGCGCGCCAGCAGCTCGCGCGGATCGAAGGGCTTGGGCAGGTAGTCGTCCGCACCCATCTCCAGGCCCAGGATGCGGTCCAGCAAGGCGCCGCGCGCCGTGAGCATGACCACGGGGATGTGGGTGCGCTCGCGCAGGCTGCGGCACAGGGCCAGGCCGTCGGTGCCGGGCAGCATCAGGTCCAGCACGATGAGGTCGGCCGCATGCCGGCCCAGCCAGTCCCACATGGCCTGGCCGTCACCCACGGCGGCCGGGCGCATGCCCGAGGCGCGCAGGTAGTCGCACAGCAGCTCGCGGATGTCGGGATCGTCGTCCACCACCAGGATGCGCGGACCCTGGGCGGCCGGGGATGCGGCGGCTGGTGCACTCATGGATTGCATTGGCGCATGGCGTTTTGTAATGGAATGTTGTGGCGGCGGCCTGTGCAATGGAGCATTGCATTTGCCCGGCGGCCGCTGGCCTGTCTGCGCTGTCGCGTCACTAGAGTCCTGCTCGTCAATAAGAACGATTTTCATTCTAGTGATTCGTCGCCATGTCTTCTCAGCACTCCAGCAGTTTCCCTCCGGCCCTGTCCACCAGCCTTGCGCTGACGCTGGGCGCCTTCTCCACCCTGGCCGTCGCCCAGACTGCGGCCGCTCCGGCATCGCCCCTGGACACGGTCGAGGTCCGCTCCACGCGTGAGGCGCCGGCCTATCAGCCCGCCGCCGTGCAGTCGCCCAAGCTCACCCAGCCGCTGCGCGACACGCCGCAAAGCATCAGCGTGGTGCCGGCCGAGCTGATCCGCGAGCAAAACGCCCAGAGCCTGCAGGAGGTGCTGCAGAACGTGCCCGGCATCACCTTCACCTCGGGCGAGGGCAACCTGGGCTGGGGAGATTTCTTCACCATCCGCGGCTTCTCGGCCGAGCAGGCCATCACCATCGACGGCGTGCGCGACGGCGGCATGGCCAGCCGCACCGACACCTTCAACCTGGAGCAGGCCGAGGTCTACAAGGGCACGGGCTCGGTGGAGTCGGGCGTGTCCGCCGTGGGCGGCAGCGTCAACCTGGTCAGCAAGGAAGCCAGGCGCGACACGTTCTACAACAGCTCGGTGGGCGTGGGCAGCGATGGCTACCGCCGCGCCACGGCCGACCTGAACCGCAGCGTGGGCGAGTCCGGCGCCGTGCGCCTGAACCTCATGAAGCACCAGAACGACGTGGCCGGCCGCAACGGGGTGGACTACGACCGCTACGGCTTGGCAGCCTCGTTCGCCCACGGCCTGGGCACTTCCACGCGCACCGTGGTCAACGTCTTCCACCAGGTGGACGACAACACACCCGATGGCGGCCTGCCCATTCAGCGCGGCACGGGCGGCCAGGTGATGCCGGGCGTGCCGCGCAATGCCTGGTACGGCGCCTCCAACCTCTACACCCAGCAGTCGCGCACGGATATGGTGACGGCCCGCGTGGAGCATGACCTCTCGCCCGCGACCACGGTGCGCAACCAGTTCCGCTACGAGCGCTCGGACAACTGGAGCGTGCTGGCGCCCGCGCGCTTCAACAGCGGCAGCAGCAAGAACTCGTTGGGCTATGTAGGCCTGGGCGGGCTGGTGACGGCGCCGGGCGGCATCCTGTCCTATGGCGACTACGGCCTGGTGAACACGGCGGGCGCCAATGCCTCGCTGCGCCTGGCCTCGGTGCCAGTGTCCAAGCGCTACACCATCGCCAACAACCAGACCGATGTGCGCACCAGTTTCGAGACGGCAGGTTTCAAGCACGACCTCACGGCAGGGCTGGAGCTGTACCGCGAGACCTATGGCGACCGCGAGCGCAGCATGGACCTGCCCACCGGGACGCTGGGCTTCGACATGGCCGACCCGGCCACCATCTTCCCGGGCACGCCCACGGTGGTGGGCGCGGGCAGCGCGCGCGCCACGGTGCAGAACGCGGGCGTGTATGTGAACGACACCATCACCTTCTCGCCGCGCTGGCAGGCCCAGACGGCGCTGCGCTACGACCGCTGGCAGGCGAACAACGGCGGCGCCAGCCG